>CAZRDD010000108.1:0-12652 GCA_964598675.1 uncultured Parafilimonas sp. | reverse complement strand
GTGACATGCGCGCCAAAGTTGTTCCGGTAAGAAGCCCCGAGAATGTTGAAGCCTGGGTAAGCAACCAGTTTGGCAAAAGGCTGTTCAATATATTTTTGAAAACCTATACCGAGAAAGTATGGGGCATAAGCTGTAAGGAAATTTCTGCCGACTGGGCCGCACAGCGCATTAAGGGCTTATCCCTTACCGGTGCTATTAAAAACGCCCTGTTCCCCAACAAGAGCAAGGATAAGGACAAGGTGATTAAAACCCTTATTGACTCCTTCCGCTATCCGCGCAAAGGGCCGGGCATGATGTGGGAAGTATGCGCCGAAAAAACAATTGCTTTAGGTGGCACGGTTAAAATGGGCGCAGCAGTTACCAACATTACCAATAACAACCCCGGCTGGACGGTTACATTAAAAGACGGCAGCACCTTCAGCGGTTTTGACCATGTTATTTCCTCCGCACCCATGCGCGAGTTAATATCGGCAATATCGCCCGCAGTACCTGCCGCAACCCTTACCGCCGCAGGCAACCTGGGCTACCGCGACTTTATTACGGTAATACTGATACTAAAGGATAAAAACATATTTACCGACAATTGGATTTACATTCACGACCCATCGGTTAAGGTGGGCCGTATACAGAACTTTAAATCGTGGAGCCCCGAAATGGTGCCCGACCCTACCATGGCCTGCTACGGCCTGGAATATTTTTGCTTTGATACCGATGGGCTTTGGAACACCCCCGATGATGAACTAATTGCGCTTGGCAAAAAAGAAATTGAACAGATAGGTTTGGCACAGGGCCTGGATATTTTGGATGGCTACGTGGTACGCCAGAAAAAGGCATACCCAGTATACAACCAAACCTACAAGCAAAATGTTGATGCCATTAAACAGGGCCTCTCAGGCTATACCGGCCTGCATCTTATTGGGCGCAACGGTATGCACAAATACAACAATCAGGACCACAGTATGATGACGGCCATGCTGGCTGCCAAAAACATATTGGCCGATAAGGAACTGTTTGATTTGTGGAAGGTGAACGAAGATGCCGAATACCACGAAACCATTGAGGAAGATGCACCCAAAGCCGGAAGGCAAATGCCCGAAGCGCTGAACAAAGCATAATGGCGTAAATACCATTGGGCTTTGCCCAAACAGCATACGCTTTAAACAAAAACACATTTGCATTGTAATGGCAAATGTGTTTTTTTGTTTTTGGGCAATACCCGTTAGTCATCAGCCTGGGCAGTAAATTTATTTACAACACCAAACAGGCACTGTGTGGTTAAATATTTGTACTTTTCAACATCATTACATCATTTCAATTTTCTATAATGCCTTCATATACACTCAACGTTAACAATAAGCATTACACAGTAGAGGCCGATGAAGATATGCCCCTGCTGTGGGCCCTGCGCGACCTGCTGCATTTAACCGGCACCAAATTTGGCTGCGGCGTAAGCAGTTGCGGTGCCTGTACCGTTTTAATGAACAACCAGTCCACTAGAAGCTGCCAGGTACCCATGCAGGGTACGGTTGGTGCCACCATTACCACCATTGAGGGGCTTAGCGAAGATGGCAGCCACCCCGTGCAAAAGGCCTGGGAAAAAATTGGCGTTCCACAATGCGGGTATTGCCAAAGCGGGCAGATGATGAACGTTGTTGGGCTGCTTAAAGCACACCCCAAGCCCACCAATGAGCAAATTGAAACGATGATGGCCGGTAACCTTTGCCGTTGCGGCACCTACCAGCGCATTAAGCAGGCCATACACCTGGTAATTGAAGAAACCACTAAATAAACCGTGCCAGCAGCAGCAAACGCGGCATAACACTAAGGTAAACATAACCCAATAGGTACGGCGCTTTCGCAAACAGCGTTACCGGGGTGGCTAAAAACCAACAAAACACACAACATGCAAAACGCATCCTCCATAAACAGGCGCAACTTTTTAAAAATATCCTCACTAACAGGCGGTGGCCTGCTGTTAGGCTTTCTGCTGCCGGGCAAAAGCATGGCAGCGCCAGGTGCCACCGCGGTACTGCAGCCCAACGCTTTTTTAAAAATTGATGCCAGCGGCAAAATAACCGTGTTTATTGCCCGGCAGGAAATTGGCCAGGGCGTACACACCAGCCTGGCCATGATTGTTGCCGAGGAACTGGAAGCGGACTGGAAAACCGTTGCCGTCGAAGGTATGCCCTACAGCATTAACCCCGTGCCAGACTATAAACCTGCCGGGGGTGGCTTGTACGATACCGGCGGCAGCCAAAGTGTGTTTACGGATTTTACCGAACTGCGCAAGGTTGGCGCAACAGCCAAAACGCTGCTGGTAACCGCAGCAGCCAACACCTGGAAGGTTAAGCCTGAGGATTGCTACGCTGCCGGGGGCTTTGTAATTAACAAAACCAGTAAAGCCAAACTGTCTTACAGCAGCCTGGTAACCGCCGCCGCTGCCCTGCCTGTGCCTAAAGAAGTTACGCTTAAACCGGAGAAGGATTTTAAAATAATTGGCAAGCCGGTACGCAAAAACAAACTGAAGGATGTACTTACCGGCAAAATCACCTACGGCATAGATGTTAATGTACCCGGCATGCTTTATGCCAGCGTGGAGCGCTGCCCCGTGCTGGATGGCAAACTGGTAAGTGTTGATGACAGCGCCTGTAAGCAGGTGACAGGCTTTATAAAAACAGTAAGCTTTGAAGGCACAGGTATGCCCATGCACCTGCATGCCGGGGTGGCTGTTATTGCAACAAATACCTGGGCGGCTATTAAAGCGCGTAAACTGCTGACTATAAAATGGGATGAAGGCCAGAACAATAAAGACAATACCGACGACCTTTTTAAAATATTTGCGGCCAAAGCAAATGATAAGCCTGTAAAAGAGGGTTATAAAAAAGGCGACATCAGCAAAACCGGGGCCAACACCCTGGCCGCCGAATACGCGGAGCCTTTTCTGGCGCATGGCAATATGGAGCCGTTGAACTTTACCGCGCATGTAACCAAAGATGCCTGCGAATTGTGGGGCGGCCTGCAAATGCCCGACTGGGCGGTGCAGAGCATTGCCGCTGAACTTGGCCTTAAGCCCGAAAACATTAAAACAAACCTTACCCTTAGCGGGGGCGGCTTTGGCCGCAGGCTGTATTTTGATTATGCGCTGGAGGCCGTGCGCATTGCCCGGCAAATAGATGCCCCTGTAAAAGTGATTTGGGACAGAACAGATGATGTGCGCAACGATGCCTATCGCCCGGCTAACTACCACGCCCTTAAAGCAAGCTGGGGCGCCGATGGCAAACTGCAAACCTGGCAGCACCATAAACTGGAAACCAGTATTGAGGTGATGCTGGAAGGGCCCGAAACCAAAAGCCCGCCCACTTTACTGGGTGGTGCCACCAGCGACCTTTGGTACGATATACCCAATATGTACACGGGTTATACGCATGTTGACTTTAACCTGGCCCGTGGCTGGGTGCGCAGCGTGGAAATTTGCCAGAATGTTTTTCCGGTGGAGAGCTTTGTGGATGAGATTGCCCATGCACAGGGTAAAGACCCTTTACAGTTTCGCCTGGGTATGCTGGAAGGCCGCCCTGCTTTTAAAACCGAAGGCAGCAACCTTAACCTTGGCCCCGCCCGCGTAGCCAATGTGCTGAAACAGGCTGCTGAAAAAATTGGCTACCACCAGCCCCGCAAGCCTAAGCATTTTATTGGTGTAGCCACCCACTATTTTAGTTTTGCTGAAGCTTACGCAGCACACGCCATTGAAATTGAATTGACAGGCCCTAAAAAATTCAAAATAAAAAGGATTGCAGCAGCCGTTGACTGCGGCACTGTTATAAACCCCGATAATATGGTGAACCAGATTGAAGGGGGTACCGTTTTTGCCCTTAGCCAAACACTGATGAGCGAAATAACCGTTACCAACAGCCGTGTTGACCAGGATGGCTATTACACCTACCTGGTACTGCGTATGAACGAAATGCCACCTATAGATGTGGTTACCATACCCAGCACCGCCAAACCGGGCGGCGTGGGCGAACTGGGCCTGCCCACCGTAGCGCCAGCCCTGTGCAATGCCCTGTTTGCCGCCACAGGTCAGCAGGTACGCAGGTTGCCCATCAGCAAGGATGGATGGGAATGGGAGTAGGCAATATTTGTTATTACAGCGAAGCGAGATAAAATGGCTTACAGTTTAATGGAATTATTGGCCCTGCCGGACAAAGAGAAGTTGGCTCTTGCAGAAGAATTGTGGGGCAGTATAGAGGACAGTAATATGCCTGTTACAGCGGAGGATATTCTTTTTGCCGACGAAAGGCTTAAAATACATGAGGCTACCCCCAATGATGGTATGGAATGGGAGGATGTAATGCTAACACTGAAAACAAAGTATGGCTTTTAAAATCATTGTAAAACCCATTGCCTTTATAGCCATTAGCATAAGCAGTTCAACGTAAAATAAAACACCAAAAGGGTATTCATCAAACACCTGATGCAATACCCATCCGTGCTGTTGTACAAACAACAGAAAATACAATATTTTAACGCTAAAAAAGCGCTATGCCTATTTAATCACCCTCCGCTAATGCTGCTGTTTTGCTGGCGGGTTTTTAATAATAACAATCGTCATAACTACTGCGGCAATGGCGGGAAAAATAAACATGTAAAAAACGTCCATAAAAAAGGTTTTTATAATTTAGTAATGGATTGACTAAACCAACAATACCTATTAGTGGATTTTTACAGGAGTGGATTTTATGCTGTTTGCGCAGGGTACTCTATTTAGCAGACTATTTGGCCCATTATCAATTAAACACTATTTCAGCAATCTGTTGACATTAAAGTTATTGCAACAAAGATTTAAAACCGCACCATTTTTATCAACACCTGTGCATTTATTTTTTTGGAAAAACGGAGTTATTTCCTTTAATTTGATTCAACCTAAATAACAATAAAACACCCATCTGGTGCGTATTTGCCCCCCCCCCTTTGTATTGCCAGGTGTAAGTGTTTTTTAAGAAATCAAAATATTGAACGCGCAGAAGTTTTTTTCTTGATAAAACACTAACGACATTGAAATTGCGCAAAGGCTTGAAAATCCAGCTATTGATTATCAACTTATCCATCCTCCCCAGGCACCTGTTTGGAAGAACACGATTAGTTTTCATCCTTAGAATAGTTCAGCAACCAGGTTAATACTTAGCTGCTGGTGTTTTGCTTTGTAAAAGCGCTGTAGGGGCATAACCAAAATGCTTTTTGAAAACGTAAGAAAAATGCGATAAGTTCTCAAATCCAATTTCGTAATACACTTCTACTGGCTTTCTTTTCTTTTCGGCAAGCTGATAATGCGCCAGTTCCAACCGCTTTTGCGTAAGCCACCTTTGCGGGGTGGTGCTAAACGCTTTAAAAAAGTCCCGCTTAAAAGTGGTAAGGCTACGCCCTGTTAAATAGCCAAACTTTTCCAAGGGTAAATTGAACATAAAGTTCTTTTCCATATAGCTTGCCAAATCAATTTTTCCGGGTTCTTCAAAGTTAGCCAATACATTGTCTATTTCTTTGTTAATAGCCCGCACAATGCTGATGGCCTCCTTAATCTTCAATGATGCAATATTTTCTGGAAGCTCCGCCATATCAAAATACGGAACCAATGAGGCTAGGCAACTTTCCAACAAAGGATGGTTGCTGAAAGAGTATATTTTATGCGACCCCAACGCTTTGAGTTTTACATCTATATCAGCATAATAATCTCTCAACAGGCTGGCAGACAAATGCATCACTACCGTTTTATGCGGCTCCCCATCTTTCGGATAGTTAATAATCGTTGCCAATTGATTTCTGGGTATCAGAAAAATATCCCCTTTCTTGAAAATATAGGTGGCATCAGCCTGCACAATTTTTGTTTCACCCGAAATGAACCAGATGAGCATGTGCTGATCGAACATAATATCCGACTTGAAAAACTTGTCCTCGTAACAGGAAAGTTTAATATCATCAGTTATATATTTTGCCTTATAGTCCATTACTTTATTAATTTAATCTTCGTAAAACAATTTTTCTAATTTTTTGTCACCGTAGTCATTGATTACAAAAAGCAAATTATCTAATGTGTCAAATTCATCCGGCCGGTGAAAACCAGCAACAGCAACTGGCTTAAACCCTCCATTTTTTGCAGCTTCTATCCTTTTGGCGGCATCTTCAAAAACAACGGCCTCTTTTGAAGAAACATTTAAGTTTGATGCGCATTTCAAGAAGACTTCAGAATTTGGTTTACTAAATGCAACATCCCCGGCACTTATAAAAGTATCGAAAAAATTCTGCAACTGTAAGTCATCCAGCATCTAAGCTACCTTCATTTTAAAAGCACCGTACCAATGGTCAGTTTAATGCCTCTTGATTTAGCTTCCTTAAAAAGCATCTAACCCATTTATTAGTACTGGCATTAAACTGATTAAATATTTTATTCCACGCAATGGCACGATACTCCATGTCAACAATCATTGTTCCGTTTATTTCAAAAACGAGCGCTTTTACTATTTATCCAAATCCGCTACGCTAATACTTACGGCTCTCCTTTTATTAATTGGATATTTTACACAGACTGCCCGCCATCAATCAAAAAATTTGACCCTGTGATATACTCAGATTCATTACTTGACAGAAAAGCAATCAAATTTGCCACTTCATCTGCCTTGCCTAACCGCGACAAAGGAATACTATTAATAAGTTGCTTTTCAAGGTTATCATCTAACCCTATTTTGTGCATAATCTCCGTAGCAACAGGCCCCGGGCTTACTGTATTAACACGTATTTTACGAGAGGCCAGTTCAAGGGCCGCAATTTTTGCCACAGCATTAACAGCCGCCTTGCTTGCCGCGTAAACAGAGGCACTTTGCGGAGAAATAGTGGCAGAAGTTGACGACAAAAAAATAACCGATGCACCATCATTTAAAATGGGAATAAATTTACTTAACGTAAAATATGCTCCTTTAAAGTTCACGTTCATTATTTCGTCAAACACGTTTTCTGTCATCAATTCTATAGGGGCAAATTTTGTTATGCCTGCATTAATAAGCAAAATATCAATTTTACCAAACTGCGCGGCTACTTGTGTAATCAACCCGTCAATGTCGGGCAGGCGGGATTGGTCTGCCAAAAAACCTTTAACCCCTAATTCAGCAGCCGCTTTTTCAACCGCTTCTTTTCTTCTGCCAGTAATAATGGCCTCAACCCCTTTTTCCTTTAGTGCTTTTGCTGTTGCATACCCAATACCGCTGTTGCCGCCGGTAATAACAGCAACTTTATTTGTTATATTTTCCATCTGTTAATTTTTATTCTGTTTAGTTAATATTGAATGTTATTCCCGCCATTTTTTCGCTCAAATGCCATAAGCGTTTGGCATTGTTTTCATCTAAAGAATAGCGCTTTACCCCTTTTGACATTTCGGTATCAGAAGCCAACCCGGCAACTTCGGCATCTTCGCAATACACACCGCCAATGTTATTTAGCAAAGCACTGGTTGCACACCAAACCGTAGTAGCTGCACCTTGTGGTATTGTTTTTAATGAAGCGGCTACTTCGGGCAAAAGATTGCCTTCGGAATCGCAGAAACCCATTTTCTGAAACAATTCTAAAGGAGCTTCCCTGCCCAATTCCGTTCCGGCAATAGAACCTGGATGCAAGGAGTACGCCCGAACATTATATACCTTTGCCCGGTTGTCTAATTCGAGTGCAAATAAATTACTGGCTGTTTTCGACTGCCCGTAGGCTTGCAGCGTTTCGTATTCCCTATGCAGAAAATTAGGGTCTTCAAAATTGAAAGGGGCGAATTGATGCCCGTGAGAAGAAACATTGATAACCCTGGCCCCATTTGCTTTTTTAAGAGCAGGCCAAAGTTTTGCCGTAAGTTGAAACTGCGCCAGGTAATTGGTGGCCAATTGAGATTCGATACCACGGCTATCCTTGCGAAGCGGCACACACATGATGCCGGCATTGTTGATGAGCAGATGCAGTGGCCTGCCTGACACAAGAAACTTTTCGGCAAATGCATCAATGGAGGCAGGGTCCATCAAATCCATCTTTTCTAATTCCACATTAGCAATGCCTTCTAAATTCCGCATAGCTTTTTCTGTGTCTCTTGCAGGTACTATTACGGTAGCCCCTGCGGCGGCCAAAACCTTGGTTGTTTCTAAACCTATGCCAGTGTTGCCGCCTGTAACTATTGCAATTTTTCCCGTAAGGTCAATGCCTTTAATAACATCGCCCGCAGTAGAGGTTGTATTAAATCCTGAAACGATTGGTTTCTGTAATGCGCCCTGGTAATTACCCTGTTCCATATTATGTGTTTTTTGTTGGAACAAAGGTATACTGCCCAAACGCCAGCAGCTTTGTTTAAACGTCCTATTATACTTTGTTTAAAAGGCCAATATTTGCTATACAAAAGCATTTTGCCAACGCTATATATCACGGGCATCTGTCAATATCTTCCCGGGATAAACGCCTTTAAAAAACAAATTCAAACGCAGCTACATTCATCCGATATGTATATCAGGTATCCATTTACCCGCAGCAAACCATACCGGCTACGCCGCCGCCAATACCCACAAAAAAAATCCCCCGGGAGCGAAACCCAGGGGAACAACTAAAACATCATGTTCAAAAAAACATATTTAATCAGGCTTTTTACCTTCCAAAAAGCTGTTGCGGCTGTTAATTTCCACCTTATCGTTATCGTTCTTGGTAACGTGGTGCTTGCTGTAATAATCCTCTACTGAGGCCAGTGTATTACCAAACAATTCCATATTGCGGCGTACATAAGCTGGTATGTTATCAAACTCACCGTTAACATCCTGGCTGCTGCCCATGTTAAACGATATGTTTCTTAACTTGTTAATACGCTCGGCAGCACGGCGGCGCTGGTCTTCTTCCGCACCCATATCCGGCAGGGCACTGCGTACATACGCTGGTTGCTGCGGCTGTGGTGCAGCAGGCTGGGCCTGTGGCTCATCCTTCATTACCAGCGTAAACGATACGTTTTCCTCAGGCTCCGGCGTAATTTTAAGTACCGGTTTTGGCGCTTCTTCCTGCTTTGCAACAGGGGCTGCTGCTGGCACATGGTTTATAACCAACGGTATCTCCTCAAACTTTACAGGCTGGGGTGCAGGTGCGGCCTCCCTCGGGGCATACACAGGTGCTTCTTTAGGTTCTTCTGCATAAATATTTTCAGGTTTATGCAAAAATCCACCACTTCTGAAAGAGGGCCTTGTTTCAGCAGGCCTGTTTTCTACCGGTTTTTCCACGTACTGCATTTGTAACAGCGGGTTAACAGGTTCTTCCTTTTTAACAGGTTCAGGCTCTGGCTGCTTAACGGTTTCCTCAGGCACTTTCAGTTCAAAAATCACCTGTGTTTCCGGCTCCTTGCTTACAACAGGCTGCGGTTGCTGTGGCTGCTGCGCCTGGCCTTCTTCCTTAAACACATGCGCCTTAAACGATGGCTCCTGCGGGGTATTCAGGCGCAGCTCATAAGGGTTGTTATCAGCAAATGGTAAAGGCTGCTGGTTGTACATTTTGCGCTCTTCCCCTTCAATGCCCAGTGTCATCACTATTTTATCTTCTCTAACCGCAGGCTTCTTTACAGAGGTATCTTCTTTGGCAAAGGGGTCTTTATGCTCAAAGCCGGTGGCAATTAAGGTGATACCCACTTTCCTGTCAAGGGTGTTGTCGTAGCCCATACCTACAATAACATCGGTATCTTCACCTGCCTGCATGCGCAGGTAGCTGTTTATTACTTCCAGCTCATCCATGGTGCATTCATGGTCGCCTTCGGCGCTGTTAATGTTTATCAGTATCCATTTAGCACCACGTATCTCGCTGTCGTTAAGCAATGGTGAGTTCAGCGCTTCTTCAATAGCACGCTGTGCCCTGTTTTCGCCTTCGGCGGCTGCACTGCCCAATATGGCTACACCACCATTTTTCATAACGGTGCATACATCGGCAAAGTCTACAATAATATGCCCACGGCTATTGATGATGTCGGTAATACATTTTGCAGCAGTAGCCAGTACATTGTCGGCTTTGTAAAAAGCTTCCTTAAGTTTAAGGTCGCCATACTGCATGCGCAGCTTGTCGTTGCTTATTACCAGCAGGGTATCAACATAAGGCTGCAACTCGCGTATACCCTGTTCGGCCTGTTTTAAACGGCGCGGGCCTTCAAAGCCAAACGGTGTTGTAACAATACCTACGGTGAGTATATTAAGGTCGCGGCAAATTTTAGCAATGATGGGGGCACCACCCGTACCCGTGCCGCCGCCCATGCCTGCGGTAATAAACGCCATTTTGGTGTTTACCTCCAGTATGCGCCTTATTTCCTCCAGCGATTCTTCGGTGGCATGCTTGCCCACCTCGGGGTTTGCACCCGCACCAAGGCCCTGTGTAAGCTGTGGCCCAAGCTGTATTTTATTAGGCACACGGCTTTGTTCCAGTGCCTTTACATCGGTATTGCAGATGATGAAGTCCACATTTTCTGTTTCCTGTGCAAACATGTAATTCACCGCATTGCTGCCGCCGCCGCCTACACCAAGCACTTTAATGATGGATGATTTTTGTTTAGGCAAATCGAAATGTATCATATTAGTAAGTTTAATTTCCGGTTAGTAAGTATTTTTCTTTAGTGCCGCATTGCAGCTGTCAGCAAATTTTATTTCATCATTTTATCGGGTTCCTCCTTAAACACATCAATAAGGCCGTCTTTAAACATATCCCATATTTTGCGTTTAGGGGCTTTAGGCTTCACTTCCTGCTGTGGCTGCTGTTCGGCCACAGTGGCATCCTTATCCTTCACCTGGTTACCCGGTATCTCCACCTTAAAATACTTGTTATCAAACTCCCTGCGCTTGTGCTCATAATCGTTATACCCTTTTAGTATAAGCCCTATACAGGTTGAGTACATTGGCTTGGCAAGCTCATCAATATGGTTGGCAGCAAGGTGCTCGTTAGGAAAACCTATACGCGCACTAAGGCCGGTAACATACTCAGTAAGCTGCTTCAGGTGCATCAGCTGGCTGCCACCGCCGGTAAGTATAATACCGCCGCTAAGTGAGCGTGCATCAAGGTCAATCTGCTTTAAGTGATAGGTTACAAACTCCAGTATCTCCGTCATACGGGCGTTAATAATATGGGCCAGTGTTTGTACGCTTATCTCCTTGGCGGGCATGCCTTTTAAACCAGGTATGGTTATATGGGCATTGCTTTTGGTTTCAGCAGGCAGGGCGCTGCCAAACTGAACCTTCATTTGTTCCGCCTGAATTTTAAGCACGCCCAGCCCGGTGCGTATATCGTTGGTAATGTTTTCGCCACCAAACGGTATTACCGCTGTATGCTTTAAAATACCTTCACTAAACACGGCCAGGTCGCTGGTGCCGCCGCCAATATCCAGTATGGCCACCCCAGCCTCCAGGTCAATATCGCTCATTACGGCGCTGGCCGATGCCAGTGGCTGCAGCACAAGGTCCTTTGTGTGCAGGCCGCTGCGTTCAACCGCGCGGTTAATATTGCGGATGGCATTTCTGTCGCCGGTAATAATGTGAAAATTAGCACCCAGCTTTACACCGTTTACCCCTACCGGAACGGTAATATTATGGTTGTTATCCACATGAAAATCCTGCGGTATAACATCAATAATCTGATCGCCTGCGGGTATAAAAGTTTTACGCTGGTTTTCCACAAGCTGGTCAACCTCCCACTGTTCAATCTCGGTGTCGGGGTTTTGGCGCACAATATCGCCACGCGTTTGCAGGCTTTTAATGTGATGGCCCGCTACGCCCACGTACACTTCGCTTATTTCAAGATCGGGGTTACTGGCAGCACAGTTTGCAAGTGCGGCCTGTATGCCCTTAATGGTTTGGTCAATATTCAATACCTGGCCATGCTGCACGCCGCTGCTGCTGGCGCGCCCAAAGCCGAGTATCTCCAGCTTGTCGTACTCATTCTTACGCCCTGCTATGGCAGCAATTTTGGTTGTGCCAATGTCAAGACCAACAATGATTGGTGCTTCATTAAAATTCATATCGATGTGTTTTAGTTGTTGTTGTATACCAATTTTTCTTTTCTCATTTTCTCAAAACCCTTTGGGCCAGCGGCAGTTTTTTTGTAACCGCCTGCACCACACTGTTCATCTTTCTTGCGTCGCACACTTGTACAGTATACCCCTCTTCACCTTGCAAAAAACAATGCCCAAACTACCCGCCTTAGTGATGCCGCACCGGCATTACCGCCCTTGCGGGCTTCCTGCCTTTTGGCTGTGGCTTTGGCGGGTTTACAGTTCGCCTCGCCTGCCGCACCGGCGTTGCACGTACATCGCGCGGCGGGTGCGCTACCGTATCCCTTACGGGGGCATGTACTACCGGCGGCACCAGCGCAGTATGTGCACTGTATGCCAGGGTTGTTGCACCCGTTGCAACAGCAGCCGCCGAATCTAACGATGGCAATGCCTCCCCCCTGCGCACCGCTACCACCTGCCCCTCGTACTGCAAATCAACCCTTTCATATTTTTCAAACCCTGTTTTGCTCCATACCTGCTGGTAAAAAACAAACAGTTTTTTAAATTTTGTTTCCAGCCCCTCTGCCGTGCCCAGGTTTATTACCTGGTTGCCCAGCACGGGTATTAACTCGTAGGTAT
>CAZRDD010000107.1:0-12775 GCA_964598675.1 uncultured Parafilimonas sp. | reverse complement strand
AAATGCCAAAAGCGAAGCCCGCACCGGCGAACTCCTCAAACTATCAAACATTCGAACTTTTCAAACCGGAACTTGGAACCCAGAACCCAGAACAACAGAACCCGGCCCCGCCATTTTATCTGCAAAAGCAGCAGGCCAAACACGGTTGGCTGGCTTAAGTTCTGTATTTTTAGCCAAATTTTAACTGCGTGTCACATTTAGAAGAAAGGGAAGAAAAAATATGTTTAAACTGTAACGCACAGCTTAATGGCCGTTACTGTCATATTTGCGGGCAGGAAAACCTGGAGCCAAAGGAAAGCTTCTGGCATTTATTAACCCATTTTGTGTACGATGTTACCCATTTTGACGGTAAATTTTTCAGTACCCTTAAGTATCTTTTGTTCAGGCCGGGTTTTTTGGCTACGGAGTATTTGGCAGGCAGGCGGGCCAGCTACCTGCATCCCATACGCATGTATGTATTTGCTTCGGCCATATTTTTTGTGGTGTTCTTTAGTTTTATTTTAAAACCCGAAGAAGTGGGGGAAAAGGTGGTCCATGCTGAGAAAAACGGGTTTAATGAGTTGAAGCAAACCATTAAAGACTCCCTTAATAGTATCCACGACAGCGATACCCGCGCCGGTTTAACCGAGGCATTGGCGGCCATGAATAAAATTTCAGCCAAAAAAGAAAGCAGTGAAGATACTGTTAAGGATACCGGCAGCAAGGCCAAACCCGGTAAACCCGGCGAGGCATACCATTATACCCCCAAACAACCATTGCCTGTAAAAGATACCCTTGCAGGCCATAATGCCCCAATAGCCAAAAAAGAAACCGTTAAAAAGGCGGCAGACCAGGATGACGATGATAAAGACGATAACTGGCATGTAAACGTAAAAGACAGCCAGGGGGCCGAAACCGTGGCCGAGTACGACAGCGCCCAGCAAAAACTGCCGTCAAATAAACGCGACGGATGGTTTACCCGCATGCTAAACCGCAGGATGCTGGAGATAAAACACAAGTATCATGGTGATAGAAAAGAAATGATAAAAGTGCTGCTGGAAAAGTTTTTGCATGCCATACCACAAATGATGTTTGTATCGGTGCCGTTTGTAGCACTGGTGTTGCAGTTGCTGTATATACGCAGGCGTAAAACGTATTTTTATGTAAATCACGTAATATTCATCATATACGTGTACATAGCCACCTTTGTATCAATGCTGGTAAGCTTTGGCTTAAGCGCGTTGTACGATGCTACTAAATTTGCGCCGTTTAGGTGGTTGCACATCATAGTAATCATTTATATTTTTCTTTACTGCCTGCTGGCCATGCATAATTTTTACAAGCAGGGGTATATAAAAAGCTTTTTCAAGTATTTTTTACTGCTTTTTATTTGCTCTTTTGTAGCCGCCTTTATTACAACGCTTTTTGTTTTCACTTCAATAATGTCAATTTAAATGGATAATACCGTTGCCGCGCAGTTTGAAAGGCTGGTGCAGATTATGGACGACCTGCGCGAAAAATGCCCGTGGGACAGGAAGCAGACCATACAAACCCTGCGGCCCATGACCATAGAAGAAACCTACGAGCTGGCCGATGCCATAACCAATAACGATTGGCAGAATATAAAAGAAGAACTGGGCGACCTGCTGCTGCACATTTTGTTTTATACCAAAATAGGCACCGAACAAAACCAGTTTACCCTGCAGCAAGTAATTGAAGGTATTTGCAATAAGCTTATTGTACGCCACCCCCATATTTACGGCGATGTGAAAGTTGATAACGAGGAAGACGTTAAAAGGAACTGGGAGAAAATTAAGATGAAGGAAGGCAAAACATCTGTACTGGCTGGTGTGCCGCCAAGCCTGCCCGCTATGGTTAAAGCCGCCCGCATACAGGAAAAAGCAAAGCAGGTGGGTTTTGAATGGGAAAATAAAGAAGATGTTTGGAAGAAAGTGGAAGAAGAGATAGGCGAACTGAAAGAAGCTATGGAAACAGGCGTGCAGGATGATATTGAAGCCGAATTTGGCGATATTTTGTTTAGCATGGTAAATTATGCACGGTTTTTGCGCATAGATGCAGAAGGCGTTTTAGAGCGTACCAATAAAAAATTTATCAGCCGGTTTACCGCCATGGAACGCATAGCCAAAGAGCATGGTAAAGACCTGCACCAGATGACCCTTACCGAAATGGACGCCATTTGGAACGAGGTGAAGAAGCAGGCGGCGGGTAATGAGTAATTAAAAATTAATAATTAGTAATTAATAATTGAAGGAAGCTGTACGGAAGGCAGAGCCTTTTAAATTTTGAAGAATAGAATCGCTGATTAAGCAATAAGGCTTTCTTACTATGGGCTATCGACCATGGACTATGGACTGATGAAAAGCATCCGCTTTCTTGCTATGGACTATCGGCCATGGACTATGGACCAACAAGAGGCAACCGCTTTCTTACTATGGACCATCGCCTATGGACCATGGACTAACAAGAAGCAACTGCTTTCTTGCTATGGATTATCGGCCATGGACCATGGATCAATAAGAAGCAACCGCTTTCTTACTATGGACCATCGCCTATGGACCAATAAGAAGCAACCGCTTTCTTACTATGGGCTATCGACCATGGACTATGGACTGATGAAAAGCATCCGCTTTCTTGCTATGGACTATCGGCCATGGACTATGGACTAATAAGAAGCAACACTATTAACCGTTAATTACACAACAATTTGTTACAGGTAGTAAAAAAAGCTGTTTATAAGCACGGGTATATATTTATTGCGGCGGCCTGGCTGTATACTATCTCATTTTTGTTTACCAATTACTTTTCGTACACCTCATCGCAGGTAAAAGTTGCCAAAGTATTAGAGAGTTACATTAAAAGGCAAGAGGCACGTTTTGATGACCTGTTACAGGATACCACCAAACTGGCGGGTATACTTACCGATAAGCCATCGGATATTAAAACCGAACTGAACAACAATTTTTTTGGCATATACGTGTACCGCAATAATGTGGATGATGCCAGCCCTGTGGCAATATACTGGAACAACAATACCATGGGGGTGGGCAAAGCCGATATAACCCGGCCCGATGGCAACTACTACACGCTGTATCAAAATGGCTCGTTCAACTTTATAAAAAAAACAATTGCTTACAAAGGCAGCAACTATGTTGTAGCCTGCCTTATACCCATACGCTGGAACTATTTTTACAATGATAACTATCTTGAAAAATGGTTTCAGAATTTTCCTGAACTTGCAGCAAGGTACGATATAAGCAACGACAACAGCGGCAGTGCGGTACACAACAGTAAAGGGCAACAACTGTTTAAGGTTAAAAGCAAACTGCGTGTTAATAACGACCAGCCCGGCACATTCTCCACCATTTTACGCGTGCTGTCTGTAATACTGCTCATCGTTTTTATGAACAGTATTGCTACCGAGCTTGTGGCAACCCTTGGCTTTTTTAAAGTGTTTATTGTACTGGCAGGGGTGGTTTTTTTGCTGCGTTACCTTACCTACTATTTTGCCGTGCCGTTCAATTTCAGGCAGCTTAATTTGTTCCATCAAATTGATTACAGCAGCAAGCTTAACCAGTCACTGGGCGATTTGCTTATTAACTCCGTACTGTTTTACTGGATAACCTCTTTTATAAAGTTTAACCGGCCCCGTGTTTTTCAAAAAGGGCTGGTACCCGATAACCGGGTAATGATAGTGTTTGCTGTTGTATCGCTGGCATTGTTGCTGGGCATCCTTTATTTTTTCGAAGATATTATCAGCAAGCTTGTAACCAACTCGCAGGTTAAGTTTGAGGTAACCAACTTTTTTACCATTGATATTACCATCATCGTAAGCTTCATTATCATCTGCCTGCTGTTTCTTTCATTTTTTTATCTCTCGCATTTATTCGTCAAGCCATTGTTGCGGGCTAAAATAAGCTTTAACTATAAGGTGCTTATTATGGTATCTATGGGGTTGATATTTGTTACAGTACGCTCTTTTTACAGCCCTGCCCCCATTAATTTTTTAGTGCTTATCTGGTTTATAGTATACATACTAATACTGGAAGGCCGTAAAACAGATGCGGCCACCAATATTATTGAGTCGCCCTTCTTTTTATTTTGGGCCATTTTTTTTATGACCTCCGCAACAGCCCTTATCTACTACCAGGTAAAGCAGATTGAGCTTGTTGATAGAAAGAAGATTGCCGAAAACTATGCGTTGAAAATAAACGATGAAACATCGTTGTTACTGGGTATAGCCGTTAACAGCATAGATACATCGTTATTAAGCGATGGCTATGTGCGCTTTTACGATGGCAGGTATAATGGTAATATAAAAGACAGTATTTTAAATGCCAGTTTTCAGGATTGCCAAAACAAGTTTAACATCCATTTTTATACCTATGCCGATAAGCACGAACCTTTGTTTAATGACGACTCCCTGGCTTATTTTGATATAAAGGCCATTGTACAAACGGGTGCCAAAAAAACAAAAATAAGCGGCCTGTATTATTACGAGAATTCGCCCGATGCCTTCAGTTATATTTACTTTAAAGAAATTTACAGCAGCACCGGCCTGTACGAAGGAGCCTTTGTAATGGTGGCAGGCTCAAAGCGTAACGACAGGGATGCTGTTTTTTCGCCGCTGTACCGGCTGGTAAAAAATCTGTCAACCGATAATAATACCAATTATTCCATTGGCCTGTATAAACGCGGGCGGCTGGTAAGTACCTCCAACAACGATTTTGATTTTGCTGATACCTTGTTAAAAGGCCAGGCACCTGTGTTTGGCGATACGCTGTTTACCAAAAACGGGTACAGCCAGTACTGGTATAATACAAACAGCGATAAAACAATTTGTGTTGTTAAAAAAAGCGATTGGTTTCTTACGGCGTTCACTATTTTCTCGTACCTGTTCTGCCTTTTTATTGCCCTGGTAATTTTTCTGCATTACAGTAATATGTTGTTTAAAACCGGGTTTAAATGGGGGGCCATGCAGCAGGTGTTCTCCTTTAACATACGTACCCAAATACAGGCCACTATTATAGCGGTAAGTATTTTTTCATTTATTGTTATTGGTGGCATAACCATATCGTTTTTTGTGGTAAGCTTTAATAAAGATTCTACCGATAAGCTTATACATACCGCTAATGTTATAAAAAACGAAATTGAAGCCGCCAATAAAAAACAGGATTACGATAATGCACTGGTTATTGATAATATTACCGGCGCAGGTGCTGGTGTAGCTGTAAAACGCCGCATAAGCGAGATTGCTGTATTACATGGCAGCGATATAAATTTTTACGATAAAAACGGCACGCTTTTGGGCTCGTCTCAGCCGTTTATTTTCGATAACCAGATACTTAGCAACAAGATGCAGCCCGAGGCATTTTATGCCATGCATTACAACCACAGCACACAGTATATACAGGATGAGCATATAGGCTCTATTACCTACCTGAGTATTTATGTAGTGCTGCAGGATGCTAAGGGCAATATAACGGCTTACCTTAACATACCATCGCTTAACTCGCAAAACGAGTTGAAGCAGGAGATTAACAATTTTCTGGTTACCTTAATAAACATCAATGCCCTTATTTTTATTTTTGCAGGTGGTATTGCCATACTGGTTACCAGCCGCATTACCTCATCGTTTACGCTTATAGGTAATAAAATGAAGGAGGTTAGCCTGGGCCGTATTAACGAGGAAATTGCATGGCAGGGCAAAGATGAAATAGGCTCGCTGGTGAATGAATACAATAAAATGGTGCGCAAGCTGGAGCAGAGTGCGCAGGCGCTTGCCCGTAACGAAAGGGAAGGGGCCTGGCGCGAAATGGCAAGGCAGGTGGCCCACGAAATTAAAAACCCGCTAACGCCCATGAAGCTTAGCATACAGTATTTGCAGCGGGCTATTAACAACAATGCGGCCAATGTTAAGGAACTATCGCAACAGGTGGCCAATACATTGATTGAGCAGATTGAGCAACTCTCAAAAATAGCGGGCGATTTCTCGCAGTTTGCTAACATTGGTAATGTGGTTATTGAGGAGTTTGATATTGGCGATGTAATAGCATCGCTCATTAACCTTTACAGTGCCGACAGCCGGTTGCAGATAACCTGGGCAAAGGCTGATGCCGCCTGCATTGTTAGGGCCGATAAAGTACAGCTAAACAGGCTGTTTACCAACCTAATTAAAAATGCCATTGAAGCATCTGGCGACGGGGAGGTGATTAACATTGATATAAGCCAGTTTGTTAAAGATAACAATGTGGTGATAGCCATTGCCGACCATGGCACGGGCATACCGTTGGAGATGCAGCAAAAAATATTTATTCCAAATTTTACCACCAAATCATCAGGCACGGGCCTGGGGCTGGCCATTTGCCACGGCATTGTTGAAAAAGCAAACGGCGATATTTGGTTTGAAACCGAAGAGGGCAGGGGTACTACTTTTTACGTATCGTTGCCGCTGGTAAAAAATGCTTAATACGGCGGAGCTTTTTAACCACTGTTTTTTAATAGTGGTAAAGCCGTAACCGTTATGCTGTTTGTATGCAATACGGGCTTAAGGGTAGTTTTATAGTCTTAAACATAAAACGGGTTATTGTTTGCCTTTTGGCAATGCAATAACCCGTTTCGTTTTTGGTGCAGCCGGTAGAATAACTAATGTATATAATCTTTTGCAACATACATTTATCAGGCCCTTTGCTGCGCATGTTGCATGCAATAAGCAATGGTTTTTGAAATAGAGCTTCCCGAATCCTCAAATATCTTTTGCAGTATGTCCTGGCTTATGTTGTATTTTTTAGACCAGTAGGCAATCTCTCTCGATCCATTAAAGTTTACCTGTACATTGCTGTTTAGTTTTTCTTTTGCTATTATTCTTGACATAACCATTAGTTTTATACGTTCTGTATTTCAAACGGCGTGCCTGAATAATTTAGTATGCCTTTTTTTATCGTTAATTTTTGTTATTTAAGTTTTAACAATACGGATACGGGAAGGCAGGCTGCATCTTGCCCGAGGTTGTATTTATTTTACATGCGCATCCATCCAGTTGCCAATAGCCTCAAGCGCTGCGGGGGCTATGGTTTCGTTAATCTTTTCGTACTCGCTGGCATCGCCAGTAACGGCTGTTTGCAGTAAATGGTTTAACCCTTTTAAGGGTAAAACGGTGTATACCTGTTTGTTATGTTTTTTTAGGATGCTGTTAATTAAGGCAAGGTTTTCTGCAGCATCCACCTGCGTATCCAGCTGGCCGTTAACAGCCAGTACGGGGCAATGTACTTTTGCCAGGTCGGCACCAAAGTCGTGAACAATAAAAAAGCGCATCCAGGGCAGGTTATACAGCCCATCGTAAATGGTAAAAATGCCTTGGCCAATAATGGTACTGTCAGTAACCACAAGGCTTTTTAAAATGCTGGCGGGCTGCTGCTGTTTCCAGGCCTCAAAAACCGGCTTAATGGCAGCATTAAGGGCCGTAACATCTTTGGCGTTTTTAAACAGTGCAAGCGCCTGGGTATGCAGTTGCTTAAAGGCGGTAACAGCATCGGCGCTTATACCCGCTTTTTGCAGCGCCAGGGCATTTTGTTCTGTATTGGTTTTTAAACCGCCTGCCACCGGCCCGCCCCACATAATAATAAAACTTACTGTTTTATCATTTGCGGCAACCATGGGGGCAATAACACCGCCCTCGCTGTGGCCCAGCAGCCCTATTTTTTGCTTATTCACCTCCGGCCTTGTTTTAAGGTAGGCAATGCCTGCTTCTACATCTTTTGCAAAATCGGCGCTGGTGGCCTGCTGCATGCTGCCGGTGGTTTTGCCCACGCCCCTGTCGTCAACCCTTAGCACGGCATAGCCTTTTTTGGTAAGGTAATTGGCCAGTACGGCAAAAGGTTTGTGGCCTAAAATGGTTTCATCCCTGTCCTGCGCGCCGCTGCCGGTAATTAATAAAACGGTTGTAAACGGCCCGCCGGTGTTGGGGCTGGTAAGGGTTGCGCCAAAATGTATGGTTTTATCGGCATTATCGTACTCCACCTGCTGGCTGTTGTAAGCAAAAGGGGGCACAGGTGTTTGCGGCCTTTTAACTTCAGCAGCTACACTGGCTTGCGTTACATGCGTTATTACCAGCACAAACGAGGCCCCGCCCTGCTGCCAGGTGCCTGTAAAGGTGGAGTCGCCCGTGGCTACGGCTTTATACACCGCGTGTGCGGCTGTAAGTTCTGCAATCAGGCTGTCACCGGTTAAGGTAACACTGCTTAGCGGCAGGCCAGTAACATGTTGGCCGGGGCTATCCATGGTACCGGTAAGCCCGCCTGTTGCGCCCTTTGTAAAGTGAAAAACAAGGGGTATATCAACACCGGCATTTAGTTTGCCCTGCCATATACCAGCAATGTTTTTAGGCTGCGCAGCAGTGGCTAACGATAAATTGCATAAATACACAAGGGCTGTTAAGTAACGCATGTTATTGGTTTGCTTTGTTTTGAATGGATTTGTAGCAGATATACGAGTATACAATAGGGATGATGGCGATGGTAAAAATAATGCCTATCATAGCAAAATGGTTGTATGGCGATGGCACCAGCAGCCCGGTAATAACCATTATAAACCCACCGGCAAACCAAAGTTTACCGCCCAGCTGGTGTGTTTTACGCCAGGTTTCCTCGCTTTCCAGGGTCCAGGGGGTACGTATGCCTGCAAAATAATTGGGTTTTATGCTGTGCATAATGTTGCCCATAAAAATAAAGAACACCCCCAGCAAGGCAGGCATTACCCTGGTAAAACTAAATATGCCGGTTTGCGATGCGTTGATGATTAAAAAGTTAAGGCAGGCCAGCAGCAATACAACGGCTATAGCCAGTTTGTTAAAAACCCCCGCCGAGTATTTAGCGGTTTTTTTGGGGTCGATACGGGGTAAAAACCTAAGCAGGGTATAGGTAAATATGCTGGCACCGGCCATAATAAAGGCCAATGTCCACATGGTGCTTTTACTGCCGGTGGCATCTGGCTTGCCGTCAATATTAAAATGGGTGGCTACCTGCGCAGGCAGGCTGGGGTATATAAAATACAGGTACACAATTGGGGCCAGTATAACAATAAGGGCTGCCAGGTCGGTAATGTGTAGTTTGGTTTTCATTGCGTGTATGTTTACTATGTTTATTGGTTGTTGTGGGTAAACTGCATAAGCCATTTAAGTATCTCATCCATAACGGTGGTGTTAATGGAGTAATACTGGTACTGCCCGTCTTTAACGGCAATTACCAGCCCGGCCTGTTTCAGCAGGTCCAGGTGGTGCGATACGCTGGGCCACGATATATTAAACTGGGCGGCAATATCCCCTGCGGTCATGTCTTTATCCTTCAGCAGCTCCAGTATAGCGCGCCGCGTGGGGTCGTTAAGTGCTTTAAACAGAAGATTCAAGTGATTAGATATTTAGACAAATGTCTAAATATGTTTTAATACAGCAAAATTTATTTGGTGTGGTTACACAAGCGGTAAAAAACAGGGCATAAAAAAACCTGTTAACCAGTGTGTGGTTAACAGGCTGTATGGTAATGCGTTAATTGATTACGCTGTGGGGTTATTTAAACATGCGCCAAACATCAAGCCCAAGGGCGTAAGCCATAAGGCCGAGCAGCAGCACCATGCCCGCCATTTGGGCGTACTCCATAAACTTATCGCTGGGCTTTCTGCCGGTTACCATTTCGGCAATGGTAAACAGGGCATGGCCGCCATCAAGGGCTGGTATGGGCAGTATGTTCATAAATGCCAGTATAATGGAGAATACCCCGGTAAGCTTCCAGAACGATGGCCAATCCCACTCATCAGGAAAAACATTGGCAATGCTGAAAACGCTGCCAAGCGAATCCTGCGCCTTTACTTCCTTAGAGGTAAACAGCAGCTTAAGGTTGTTTATATAATTGCCCAGCGTGGTAAAGCAGCTGTTAAAGCCAGCCGGTATAGCCTGTGCAAACGTATAGGTTACTTTAGTGGTGCCTAATATGGCCGCAGGCGATTTAAAGCCTACAAAAAAGGCCTGGTTTTTATCAAAGGCAACGGTGGCGTTCACCGTATCCTTACCATTGCGCAATACGGTAAAAACACCGGTAGGTTGTTTATAATCTTTAATTAGCCTTGCAAAATCGCCATTAAAATGCACCGGCGCATTGTTAAAAGCAATAACACTATCGCCTTTCAACAAAGTACCGCTGGTAATTTTTGCTTTTGGGGTAATGGTGTCAACAATCATGGGTATTCTTATATAAGTAAACCCGGCCAGTTTGTTGCGGTTAAGCTGCCCAACAAAGCCTGCTGGCAGTTGTACTTCCATTACGTTGCCATCCCTGTTAACGGTAATACTTTTGGCATCGTTCATTATTATCTGGCTGCCCACCGTACCTACTTTGGTAATGGGCTTGCCTGCCACGGCAATGATCTTATCGCCATCTTTCAGGCCAATTTTAACGCCTAAGCTATCGGTATACAAACCGTATTTAAGGTTTTGGGCAGGTATAAATTCATCGCCCCATTTGTAGGTAATGCCAATAAAAATAACAATGGCCAGCAGTACGTTTACAATAACACCCGCCGTCATTATAATAAGGCGTTGCCAGGCTTTTTTGCTGCGAAACTCCCAGGGTTGGGGGGGCTGGTTCATGGCTTCTTTATCCATGCTTTCGTCAATCATGCCCGATATTTTTACGTAGCCCCCAAAAGGCACCCAGCCAATACCATATTCGGTTTCGCCAACCGTCTTTTTCCAAAGGCTGAACCAGGGATTGAAAAACAGGTAAAATTTCTCCACACGGCATTTAAACCAGCGGGCGGTTAAAAAATGCCCCAACTCGTGCAGGGTAACCAGTATGGAAAATGAGAGGACGAATTGCAGGGCTTTAACACCAATGCTGCTCCAGTTAATTTCAAGTAAATGCATAAGGCCGTATTCCGGGCGGAAGCTTTATATATTAAAAATTTGTTTGTAGCCCATCTTTCTGTCGCCAACCGGGCTGCTGTTGCGTCGCACTCTTGTACTGTAAACCTTTGTGGGACATTGCTGCCATCACCGTTTTTTACTCTTAAATAATCAATATTCAATGTTCAATATTCAATGCTCAAGTAAGAAAATTACCAAGGTTTGCCTTTAATTAATATTGAGTGTTAAACATTGATTGTTGCACATTTAATATAAAAACTGGTTACAGTAGTCAAAAAAACAAAGTTAACAGGCAAGTGCTGTACCGAATTTCACTACAATTTTCGTAACAGATTTAAAAAATCAAGCAATGATACATTGTTAAAACCATAAAATAATGCCGTTCACAATATTTAACGGTTACAATTGTATTAACGAGGCCGCAAAATTACGGGCTTCTCCATCTGTTTCAAAGTATTCCTCCAGGGTTGGGTTTTTAATAAATGCCACATGGTTCATGGTACGCTCCACCAGTTCGGTAATATCTAAAAAGCCAATCCTGTTGTGTAAAAAGGCAAAAACGGCAATTTCGTTGGCGGCATTCATAATGCAGGGCATATTGCCCCCTTTAAAAAGCGCTTCGGTGGCCAGTACCAGGTTGCGGAAGGTGCGCAGGTCGGGCTCCTCAAACGTTAGTGTATTGGGCTTTTTAAAATCGTACCGTGGAAAATTGCTGGGTATACGCTGCGGAAAAGCCATGGCATACTGTATGGGCAGCTTCATATCGGGCAGGCCCATCTGCGCTTTTATGCTGCCGTCATCAAACATTACCATACTGTGTATAATGCTTTGCGGGTGTACCACCACCTGTATCTGGTCTGGCTCAAGGTCAAAAAGCCATTTGGCTTCAATCATTTCCAGCCCCTTGTTCATCAGTGTGGCGGAGTCTATGGTTATTTTAGCACCCATTGACCAGTTGGGGTGCTGCAGGGCATGGTCGCGTTTTACATTAACGAGGTAGTTGGGTTTTTTGCCCAAAAAAGGCCCGCCGCTGGCAGTAAGCACAATTTTTTCAATTTTGTTGCGCCCTTCGCCCACCAGGCATTGAAATATGGCGGAGTGTTCACTATCCACCGGTATTACAGTAGCCCTGTTTTGCGCGGCTTTCTGCATTACAATATCGCCCGCCACCACCAGGGTTTCCTTATTGGCCAGGGCTATGGTTTTGCCGCACTCAATACCCTGCAGGGTGCTGCGCAGCCCGGCATAGCCAACAATGGCCGCCAGCATAACATCGTAGCAGTTAAGGGCAGCCACTTCTACCAGGGCATCCTCGCCCGCAAAAACCTTTATAGTGGTTTTGGCCAGGGCCTCCTTTACTTTATGGTATTTTTTTTCATCGCCAATAACCACAATGTTGGGGTTAAACTTAAGGGCCTGTTCAATTAAAAGCTCGTGGTTGGTATGGGCGGTAAGCACCTCGGCTGTAAACAATGCCGGGTTAGCGGCAATTACTTCAAGCGCCTGTGTGCCTATGGAGCCCGTTGAACCAAATATGGCTATACGTTTGGTAGTAAACATGCGTTAAAATGGTTGATCCATTAAAAATTGATAGTAAAGATAACTGAACAATTAACGGGCTGTAACCCTAATTTTCAGCTACGGTTAAATTAAGTGGCTGCGAACCACATAAAACAGTAAGCCTTAAGTTATGCCGTAAAAGCATTATTGTAATAAACCGGTTGGGTTTGTTACAACACATACTCCTTAAGCCCATCGGCAATGTTGCGGTCGTTGCTAAGGCGGGGCAGTTTGTTTTGGCCGCCGAGTTTGCCAATGCTGCGCATGTAATCAATAAAGGTGTTTCTTTTAACCGGGGTAATT
>CAZRDD010000106.1:0-12812 GCA_964598675.1 uncultured Parafilimonas sp. | reverse complement strand
CTGCTGAATTAAGCAGGATTATTTTTTTGTTGTGTATGCTTAGTATGTTCCAGGTTATCATCTCAAACATCTCATCAAGTGTACCATTGCCACCGGGTAGTATAATGGCAGCATCGCAAAGCTCATACATCATTTTTTTGCGGGTGTGCATATCACTTACAATATGCAATTGGGTTATACCGCTGTGGTGGTGTTCGCGGTCTTTTAAAACTTCGGGTATTACGCCAATAACCTTCCCGTTATTTTCAAGGGCTGCATTTGCTACGGCACCCATAAGGCCTTTGTTACCGCCCCCATATACCAACGTAATATTATTTTGCGCCAGCAGGCTTCCTACGCTTTTAGCGTGCTGCTGGTAAATGGGGTCTTTTCCATCTCGTGACCCACAAAAAACCGCTACAGATGTAAACATAATTCTGGGTTTAGCGCAATATTAGCAGGGTTTTTTAATTTTTACATTATATGCCGGATATTTGTTTATTATTTAATGGCAAAAGCATTGAATGCTACTATTAAACCAGGCCAGCATGTATGCTTGTAAAGGGTACTGTGTTATTAAACAATTTGCGCAACCGGTAGCAAAGGCTGCATAGTGGCTGTAATTAAATCATTTAAACACCGTTTATGGGTGCATCACTACTTTTTACTTTTGTAATTGCTTATTTTTTATTGCTGCTGGGGGTTGCATGGTACACCAGCCGTAACAGCAACAACGATTCTTTTTTTATAGGCAACCGCAACAGTAACTGGATGCTGGTTTCCTTTGGTATGATAGGCACATCCTTAAGCGGCGTAACATTTGTTAGTGTACCCGGCACCGTAGGGGTAAATGGGTTTGGCTACTTTCAGGTAGTTATTGGGTATTTTACCGGCTATTTTGCTGTAGCCTACGTATTGCTGCCATTGTACTACAGGCTTAATCTTACTTCCATATACAATTACCTGCAACAACGTTTTGGTTTTACAGCGTATAAAACAGGGGCATTGTTTTTTATTATTTCAAGGGTATTGGGTGCAACAGCAAGGCTTTACCTGGTAATTAACGTGCTGCAACTTTTTATACTTAATAATATGCACGTACCTTTTTGGCTTACAGCATTTATTATTCTTTTAATGATACTGCTGTACACTTTTGAAGGTGGCGTTAAAACCATTGTGTTTACGGATACGCTGCAAACCACTTTTATGCTTACCGGCCTGGTGGTTTGTATAGTGTACATTATGCAAAGCCTTAACCTTAGTTTGCCCGGCACCCTAAACGCATTGCAGGCCAAAGGCTTAACCCATGTTTTTAATACAGATGTAAAAAGTGGCGGCTTTTTTTTAAAGCAGATTATTGGTGGCATGTTTATTACTATTGGCATGACGGGGCTTGACCAGGAAATGATGCAAAAAAACATCAGCGTAAAAAATCTTAAGGATTCTCAAAAAAACATGGTAACCTTTAGCCTGGTGCTTATTTTAGTAAACCTGTTGTTTTTAACCCTTGGCGGCTTGCTGTACCTGTTTGCAGAAACAAACCACCTGGCGGTTAAGGGCGATGACCTCTTTCCCGGTGTTGCTATCAATTACCTGCCACCAGTGGCATCGGTTATATTTATCATCGGGCTTATTTCTGCCCTCTTCCCCAGTGCAGATGGTGCTTTAACAGCACTCACTTCCTCCTTTTGCATTGATATACTGGGCATTAAAAGAAACGAAACGCTTACTGAACAACAACGTAAAAAAACAAGGCTCACCGTACATTTTATTTTTGCAGCCATTTTTCTGGTTTGCGTAATGACCTTTAAAATCATCAACAACAAATCTATTATTGATATTATTCTTAAAGTAGCGGCATATACCTACGGGCCTTTGCTGGCATTGTTTTCGTTTGGCATATTTACAAAAAGAAACCTTGGCGAAGGATGGCCCATACTAATGGTTTGTATTGCTGCACCCGTGGCCTGCTATTTTATTGATAGTAATTCCACCGCTATTTTCGGGGGGTATAAAATAGGCATAGAACTGCTGCTTATAAACGGGCTGCTTACCTTTGCGGGTTTATGGGCTATTTCAAAACCAGGGAAAACAAGCGCTATTTAAACCTGCCCCTGGTAAAACGCTTTCTTATAAAATAAACACAGCTATATCCCGTTATGGAACTGGTTAACCCCATTGCAGAACAATATGCAGAAACATTCACCACCCGGGAAGATGAATTGCTGCAAAAAATTCATGAGGAAACGGTGGCCAATCACCCGCAGGCACACATGATAAGCGGCATGGTACAAGGCCAGTTTCTGTCGATGATAAGCGAACTTACGAGGCCTTTGTACATTTTGGAAATTGGCACCTTTACCGGGTTTAGTGCTTTATGCCTGGCAAAGGGCCTGCAGGAAGAGGGAGAACTGCATACCATAGAGTTGCGGGAAGCCGATGCTGAAACCAGCCGCAAAAATTTTGCCTTGTCAAAATGGAATAACAAAATACATTTGCATACAGGTAACGCGTTGGATATAATACCGGCACTGCCCCACCAGTGGGACCTTATTTTTATAGATGCCGATAAAACCGGGTATATTAATTACTATGAGCTTGTTTTACCCAGGCTTAGCAAAAATGGTTTGATTATTGCTGATAATGTATTGTTTCACGGCCAGGTATTACAACAGCCATTAAAAGGTAAAAATGCTGTTGCAGTAGATGCCTTTAACAGGCATGTTGCCGCAGACAACCGTACCAGCCAGGTGATGTTAACTTTACGTGACGGACTAATGCTGATTAAAAAAAGAAACCCATGAAGAAGTTTGTTTTGTGTTTACTTAGTGTTGCTTTTATTACCGCAGCCAATGCCCAAACCAATGCTATTAAGCAATACGTTGATACTTACAGCGAAATTGCTATTAACGAAATGATGCGTACAGGGGTGCCAGCGGCTATTACATTGGCGCAGGGCATCGTAGAATCGCAGGCGGGCCAGAGCGAACTGGTAAAATCATCCAACAACCACTTTGGTATTAAATGCAAAAACGAATGGACGGGAGACTGTGTTTACCACGATGATGATGAAAAAAACGAATGTTTCAGGGTATACAATAACGCCGCAGAATCGTTTCGGGACCATTCAGATTTTTTAAAAAACAGGCCTTACTACACCAGCCTATTTGATATTAACCCGGCAGACTATAAGGCATGGGCCAAAGGGCTGAAAAAAGCGGGTTATGCCACAGAACGCGATTACCCGCAAATGCTGGTAAAAATGATTGAGGCCAACGGGTTGCAGCAGTACACCCTTATAGCCCTTGAACGTATTAAAAACGGTGGCACCAACACGTTTGCAAGCAATAGTAACGATAGTGATGCTGTTGGTAGTGCTCCGCCCTCAACAACAGCCAGCTTAGGCAACGTACCTGGCGGCACTGATAACAGCCACCTGCAGGCTGCTATTAATAAACAATCCAGCCCAGGCGCACTAAGCGATGATGGCAACAGCAGCGGCAATAATACATATACCTACCCGCAGGGTGTGTTTGTTATAAACAACAGGAGGGTTGTTTATGCACCTGCCGGCACGTCCTTACTTTCACTGGCTACCAAATACGATGTTTCCCTTAGAAGCATTCTGGCGTTTAATGAGCTAGAAAATCAGAACGTTTTGCAGGATGACCAACTTATTTTTCTTGAACGTAAACAAACAAAAGGCGAAAAAGAATACCATGTAACCGTACAGGGAGAAACAGTGAATGATATAGCCCAAAGCGAAGGCGTACAGTTAGAAAGCCTGTTACAGTACAATAATTTACAAAAGGGCATAAGGCCAGGCGCTGGTACAAAAGTGTATTTACGCCCGCAGGTTGTTGCCCAGCACAGCAAACCAGTTAGTAAGGCAAAAGCAAAAACCAGCCCCAAAACGGCTAAAGCTTCCCCAAAGAAAAAGCACAAAGGGTACAAAACGGCTTAATAAAAGTAAATACCAGAAGCCCCACTAAATATTCAACTGTAAAAAACACTTTATGCCTTCTGTTATAAAGGTTCACGATAAGCATTTTGTACCTTTTATTACTGCTGCTGATATACAGCAAAAAGTGCAGGCTTTGGCACAGCAAATAAGCCGCGATTACCAGGGCAAACGCCCGTTGTTTATCGCCATACTTAATGGCTCTTTTATGTTTGCCGCCGATCTTTTTAAATACCTTGAAGCAGAAGCCGAAATATGTTTTATCAAACTGGCCTCGTATAAAGGTACCCGATCCAGTGGGCATGTGGTTACCGCTATTGGGCTGGATACGGACATTACAGGACGCGATGTTATTATTGTGGAGGATATAATTGACACGGGCAAAACCCTTCACCATTTTTTACCCCAGTTATTTAACCAGCAACCGGCCTCTGTAAAAATGGCTGTATTGCTGCACAAACCCGAAGCAACTGTTTTTCCTGTAAACATTGATTATTGCTGTTATTCTATCCCCAATAAGTTTGTTGTAGGCTATGGCCTTGATTATGATGGCCTGGGCCGAAACCTGCCGGAAATTTACCAGCTAAAAGATATATAAGGCTAACCGCACTTTAACGTTGCCGGTTTGGTGGTTGCAGAACATTGCTATATATTTAGCCTGTAAACGTGACCCTTAGTGAAGCACCTGTTGATAATACTGCTTGGCTGCACATTTGTGTACAAATGTTCATCGCAATACTACCTGCGTGGTATAGTGCATGATGAAAAGGGCAAGGGTCTAAACAGGGTACACCTGTATTTACGCTCAAAAGGGAATTACCCGTATTACACTGGCACCACCGGGGCATTTGGCATACCTGTTTCTGTTGCGCAGGATACACTTACCCTTGAATCTGAAGGTTTTGAAACGCTTAAATGGCCTGTTGAATCAGCCAAATTTCAGGATGTAGCCCTTAAAATGCTGCCCGTTATACAAAACCAAAACAAGCGAAGGCTCATATCCATCACCCGGGACAAAAGGAACGAACAACACTCTGGTATTTTTTACAATGGCGGCGAAAGCTATTCCTCATTTACGGAGAATAAGTTTGTAGAGGCTGCAGAATACCCGCACACAGGTTTTACTGTAAATGTAGACAGGGCCTCGTACAGCAACATCCGGCGGTTTTTAAACGTTGAATCAAGAGTACCACCCGATGCTGTGCGCATTGAGGAAATGCTCAACTATTTCAGCTTTCCCATTGCTGGCAATGATAAAAGAAGCAAAAAATTCAGTTGCCAAACTAGGCTAACCTCCTGCCCATGGAATATAAACAACGAATTGCTGTTTGTAAACCTGCAGGCACCTTCCATTGATTTTGGCAATGTACCCCCTACCAATCTCATTTTTCTTATTGATGTATCAGGCTCTATGGACCAGGCAAACCGGTTGCCCTTGTTAAAATCGGCTTTTAAAAGCCTGGTTGATAACCTTAGAGAGCAGGATACCGTAGCTATTGTTATATACGGCGGCGGGGTTAGCGTTTGGCTACCCCCCACTTCGGGAGCGGAGAAAATAACCATTAAAGAGGCTATTGAAAAACTACAAGCCGATGGTGAAACCCCCGGTGAGCAAGCCATACATACGGCCTACGCACTGGCCGAAAGATCGTTCAACCACCAGGCAAACAACCGGGTGATATTAGCTACCGATGGAGATTTTAACATTGGCCAAACATCAGAAAAAGAACTGGAAGATATTATTGGCATACACCGGCAGTCGGGCATATTTTTAACCTGCATAGGCGTTGGTATGGGTAATTATAAGGATAGCAAGCTGGAGGCACTCGCTAAACGGGGCAATGGCAATTTTGCTTACCTGGATAACCCGCACGAAGCTGAAAAGGTAATGATAACGGAGTTCTCCAAAACAATGTATGCCGTGGCTACAGATTGTTTTGCCAGCGTAACCTTTAACAATGCAATGGTTAAACGCTACCGGCTGATAGGGTTTGATAACAAAACTGATGCCGTGCAGGATAATGCCAGCCAGTTAGAAGGGGGCGAGGTAGGCACCGGGCATAACCTGGTGGCCGTGTTTGAAATAGAACCCACTCCAAAAAACATTGAAGCGGTAACAGAAGAAATAAAAGAGGATGATATTGCCCAGGTGATGCTGCAATACAAACTACCCGGGTTAGCTGAGGTGCAAACACAGGAGTTTAAAGTAAAGAACGAATATATAGAAATGGAAAATGCTGACAGCAGTACACGCTTTGCCGCAAGCCTGGTAATGTTTGGGGAGTTTTTAAGAATGTCGGAAAATGCAAAGAATTATACCATTGATGATATTAGCCAGCTTGCCAAAAGCGCGGCCGATAAAAAAGACTACAGCCAAGCCGAGTTTATTGATATGCTGGAGCTTGCCAAAAAAATATACAACCCCAATAAACGCAAAAAGGAAAAGAATTAGCTTATTTACCATTACCCGGCGGTGGTGGGTCGTATACCAATGCGCCGCCTTTACCAAATAGCCGCAATGCAATTTCCCCACCGGCACCTTTAGCCTGTTTAAAAATAAGCCGCTGGTTAGCTACAATTTTTTTTCCCTGGGCAGTGGTTACATTCATTACAGCTTCGTACGCCGTACCTTTTTTGGTAAATACAATACTGGCCACAGGCGCATCCTGTGCAGCGGCGCCTTTTACCCATTTAATATTACACCCTTTTAAATCACCTACCACCTGTTTGGTTATTACATCATCTGCACCTGCGGTATTTAATACCATTTCCATTTCGAGGCCCGAAAATGGCACCAACTGCGGGTATTCCTCATACAAGCTGTTGCTAAATCTTTTTAATTTGTTTTTGTCGCCTGTATCGTCATAAATACCGGCCAGTGTTTCGTAAAGCCTGGCTACAAAAAGTTTTTCGTGGGCCGTATCCAGCAGTACCGTTTCATTAATATTCTCAAGCTCTTTTTGCGCCTCTTTATTTTTACCCGTTTTAAGCTTAAACTGGGCGGCAAATAATTTAAAATAACGCTGAATATTAGCCCTTTTATCGGTTAACTGGTATGCCTCGTATTTTTTTGTAAAATACGTTGCGCTAAAGTCTTTCAATAAATACCAGGCCTCATCGTATGTGGTAGTGGCTTCGCCGCAAAACAGGTCGTACACGGTTCTGTCGCGCTCGGGGTTAAATATCAACTGGTTTACCACCACGTACTCAGCCATCATCTTTTCCGATTTTAGCTGGGCCAGCTTTGCTATTTCCCAGGGGTTGTACCACCAGCCGCTGTTTAAAAACTTAAGCTGGTTTATCTTTTTATCTGCCAGCTGCACTTTAAGCAGGTTTATGGTAAAAAGATACTGACTTTGTGTTAAGGTAGTACCTATATGCAGTTCCTTAAAATTGGCAGCTTTATTCAAAGCTTCCTCGCAACTGTCCAACTGCCCATCGTACAGGTACGATCGGGCTAGCGCTATATTATACCAGCCAAAACCCGGTGTGGAACCACTTTGGTTTATTGCCTCCTGCGCCATACCAATGGCTGCTTTTGTACGCCCTGCATATACATACAATTGCGGCATGTAATAATAGGGTTCGCGCAGCATACCAGCTATAAACGATTTGTTCTGGTCTTTTTCATAATAGCTGGCAGCAGTAGCAAAACTGCCTATCTCAGTTTTCATGCTGCCGTAGTTGTTCCACGATACGCGGCCACCATCAGCCAGTTTTTGATAATAGTATTCACTGCTGTCATAATTTTTGGTGTAGCAATGCAGCAGCGCCAGATAATGATAATCAGACATGCGCAGCGAGGTACTTACATTAGGGCCAAACAGCATTTGGGCCATGGTTTCATTGTTCCTTATCCTGGCAAAATCTTTATAACAGTAGGAGAAAGCCATTTTCTCGTTATCGGCAACATTATCCTTTAAAAAAGCATATTTGGCAGATGTTAAAAACCTGTTGCGGTGGTATGTCCAGGCTTTTATGGTATTAACCCCAATAAAATCAATGGGGAATTTATACTTATCGTAGGCATTTACCACCCACATAACAGAATCGGGCATCTCAATATTATCATAACACTCTTTAAGTGTAATGGCAATCTGGTTAAGGTCAATTACGCGGGCATAATTCTGCTGGTTTAGGTTGGCAGGAGTAAACAACTCGTAAAACAGGCTGCCAAAATCCTTCTGTATCAGTGTATAGGCTTTACGCAGGGCAGGTATAGCATTTTTATACCCCAGATAGTCAGCACTCCGGTCGCTTTTATACATGCCTTCGTACATCCAGCCAACGTAATAGGTGCTGTCTAACCTCAAAAATTCGCGGCTGCGGGGCAGGGCATCTTTATCGGTGGGGTTAACACCAATACGCTTTGCATCAATTTCGTAGCGGCGCGCAGCTTTATCCTGTGCAATGGCATTGTTCAACAGCAATAAGCCAACAACCAATACCAAAAAACGCGGGGCGTACCGCCACGAAGTTTTACCAGTCTCTATGTTATTCAACAACCTGTGCATTACACTATACTAGTTAATTACTCTTTCTAAATCAATGCTGCCTATCCGTTAATCTTAAGTTTGCTCAAACGGCTCAGTTCTTTATCCAAAATACCAGCCAGGGCTTTTTGTTTGGCCTCTTTGTTGCGGTATATCAGGCGATGGTCAATTACCGGTGGGGTTAACTGCTGAATATCATCTTCAGTAACAAACGTACGGCCGTTTACCAGTGCAAAGGCCTTTAAGCACTTTAAAAAGGTGATACCGCTGCGGGTGGAAGCGCCCAAAATAATATCCGGGTGCTTACGGGTATCCCGCACAATGTTTTTAACAGCGTTTACAATTTCATCGTGAATAAACACTTTTTCTGCTTCCTGCTGCAAAAACAGTATCTCTTCCATTGTAAGCACTTTCTTCACGTGGTTCAGGTTATTTTGAATGCCCAGGTAATTACGGTATATATCCAGTTCGGTTTGCTCATCTACATAACCAAAGTATATTTTCAGGTAAAACCTGTCCAACTGCGCAGCAGGCAATGGATAGGTACCCTCCATTTCAACAGGGTTTTGTGTGGCAATGGTAAAAAACAGTTTTTCCAGCGGGTAAGTAGTTTCACCCATGGTTATCTGGTTTTCGGCCATACACTCCAGCAGGGCACTCTGCACTTTTGGCGAGGCACGGTTAATGTCATCGGCCAGCAACACGTTGCGAAAAAGCGGCCCTTTGTTAAAGAAAAACTCCTTTTTTATATCATCAAAAATGTGCGAGCCAATCAAATCCATCGGCAACAGGTCGGGGGTAAACTGTATACGTTTAAAATTAGCGCTGCCATCCTGGTAGTGGCCAGATATGCTTTGCGCAAGTGTTTTTGCCATTACGGTTTTACCGGTGCCGGGGTTATCCTCCATTAATATATGCCCTTTGGCCAGTAATGCCGTTAATATAAACTGTATCTGGCTACGCTTGCCACGTATAATCTGTTCAATATTGTTGGTAAGTTTTTCTATGCTGCCCAATGCCTGTTCCAGTTGAATTTGCTGCTCCATACTTAGCTTATTTTAGGTTGCCTGAAAAAATGAATGGTATTATAAATGTTGTAAAATCTGCTTGCCCTTGTATACCAGGGTATTTTGTTACGCGTTTTTTTAATGAAGGGTTTATAAAACTCCTGAACGAGCGCTGCTTCTGCTGCGGTTAAAGGCGCTGTGCTGTATTTCAGTTTCTGGTATATATTGCTAAACTGCTCAAAATTGGTGGCAAACATAGCATCAATGCCCCGGGCGTATTGCTGTGGCCCCATGTTGGTTCTAAAATACCCCACCTGGTTTAAATAGTACATGGTTAGCCTGTATGTTTTAAAGGCTTTTTTGCGGGTATCCTGCTCCCATTTGGCAGACCAATAATAATAGCTATAAATCCGTTCAGGAAGACTAAAGATGAATGCCACAGCAAGCAATATCCAAATTAAAGCGTACATTAACACTTTAACCCAGTTAACAGGTTCAGCCTCTTTTTCAGCATTTTTCTTTTGCTGCTGCTCCTTGCTTTCGGGTTCAATCACCTTTATCTCATCTACTGGTATTTTTTTAGGTATTTTTTTAAGGATGGATGCCGCACTGTCGGTACTGGTGGTATCAATATTTTTCAATGCTTCGGCATACGATGCGGCTGTTACATGCATCCCCTCTTTTACATAACCTAAGCTAACGGCACCTGTATCAACAGATACGGTTGCCAGCGAAACATCGGTTTCAATATGCTGGGTAACAGGTGTTTCAAAAGTTTTATCATGAAAAATAATCTTCTTCACATCCATCTTCATGCGCTTGGCTACGGTATCAATAGCTGTAACGGTGCCATCTGCCACAAAATATGCCTGCTGCATGTTAAGCGGCGGTGTTTGGTCGGGCTGCGGAGCTTCGCGTGTGTTAAGGTCAGGTATGGTGGTATCAAAATCAATCCAACCATAACCGGGAAAATATACCTGCACCCATGCATGCGCCTGATCCTCGTAAAACCAATACCAGCCGGGGTTTTTGCTGCTCCTGTCTACTGTTGAAAAGCCCACAGCCACCCTTGATGGTATGCCCATTGACCTGAGCAGAAACAAAGTGGCCCCTGCAAAGTAGGCACAATAGCCCTTTCGGTTATCAAACAAAAAGTAGGTAAGCTTATTAGCGCTGGGTAACCCAGGTATGCCTGGGTTATCGGAGTATTTGTACATGGGCTGGCCAAACTCATCCTTGCTCAAAAAATATTCCCGTATTGCCAGCATCTTATCCGCCGGGGTTTTGGCATTGGCCGATAGTTTGGCCGCCAGTTCTTTTATCCTGTCATACTCCTCGTTTTTGGGCATGAAGGTGTAATAGTTGTAAAACTTTTTATCCAGCGCAGTAAAGTCTTTTGTTTGCCGCAGCAAATCGAACCGTTCTTTTTGAAAAGCTTCCAGCAGCTTATTGCCACCGGGGTTGTATATAAAATAGGCACTGTTAAGCTCGCTTACATACATTTTTGCCCGGTATGCACTCCGGTACTGATTTTTATATTCATTAGGCACCGGTATGGGCTGGCAGAAAAAGGAGGTAGATGGTGCAATAAAGTCGTTGCCGGAAAGCAGCACACTGTACACCTCTGCGTTTACTATCTTCCTGGCAAGCGGCGCATGCGTATTTTTTATAACGTTGGTATCAATTTTTGTAAAGTACAACGGTATTTTGGCCGGTTCGGGGGAGAACAGGTCGTTATCTGGCATGGCAGGGTCGCGCTCAAAAGTTTGGGTAAGGGTATCAAACTTTGTAAAGTAGTACATGGTGTAGTACAGCGGGTTGGGGGTTTTGCCATCCTTAAAAAAGTTATCCAGCTTGCTTACAAAAACCAGTCTTTTATCTTTACTAAGCGACCCAGTGAGTTTTGTTTGGTCCTTATTGCTGATACTACCATCCTTGTTCTGCTTAGTCATGCTTTCGCTGTTGCCCTTATTCTTATCATAATTAGCCCCTTTGTTGGCCCACTCTTTTTCAATAGTGGTAAAGTCCTTCTGATAAAAATAAAAGATGCCCAGCAGCAAAAGCCCTATTACAACGGCAAAGCCCAACACCCTTTTAAATACAAACCAGCTAAAGTATTTCTCTTCCTCGTTCATGTTACGTATAAGCTTTGACATATAAATAATATACGCCGCATACGCAAGCACCAATGCCGTGTTACTGATGAGGGATGAAGATGTAAAGTTGGTTGATTTGCTTATATTAACTACCTGTAAACCAAGTAAAAACAACGACCAGAAGATGGCGTAAATGCCCAGTCTTGAAAACCCATACCCTGTTACCCAACCCAGGGAAAAAAGAATGATAACGCTAAGCACTTTTACTTCTATCTGCAGCGCATCAAACTCACCTATAGGTAGCGAAGTTGAAGACTTATACAATAAGTATAATCCTATAAACAATGCACCGGCGGTGGTAATAAACCTAAACCGGAAGCTGTATAATATTAATGCTGCCGCCAACCCCGCCGCAAAGCTCTCACCCTGTATAAGCCATTTATTTTCCAGCATGCCCAGCGATTCGTTAAGCCCCTGCAACAGCACAAACATTAGTGCCGCCGTGGGTACGCCCAGCAATACTATTTGTGCCGCCAGTTTTTTTAAGCTATGTACTTTTCCTATACTCATGGGTTAGATGACGATTGTTTTTTCGTGTTTGGATAATAAAACAGCCAGCTTTTTCTCGTTTTGCGCAACCTTTGGCCTTAACAGCGACAGTTGCCAGCTTGTTTTATATTTTTCCAGGTCATTTTTTTCCTGCTGTATAAACAGCCATTGTATTAAACCTACCAGGTAACTGCGGTTGAGGCTTTTAGTTAATCGCACCAGTACAAACCAGGTATTGCCGGTGGAAGTGTGTAACAATTCCTCCACCTGCCCGGCATCCGACAACGATGTTAGCACCACCACCGAGGCATCCTTCATATTTACATACGTTTTAACATCAACATCCGTTTGCCAGTTGCTGGTACTAATGCTGTACTCAACCGCTTTTTCTTCGCTAATAAAAGCAGAGGCATGGTTATGCAGATCCGCCATATAGCGTATATCAAACCCCTGTTTAGCCAACTTTTGATAAATGGCCCACAGCATGGTTTTATAATAGTTTAAAAAGTATATATCAACAGTGCTGTTGCCCGTAATACCAAATTCGTTAAAAAATGAGGCGTACAGGTATGCCTCAGAAGCATAGGGGTCAAGCACCTCGGGTATGCGCACCACCAGCTCCTTATTGCGGGCAGATATTTTCCATACTGTGCGGCGCACAGCATCGTTGTTCGCAGAATTCTTGTAAGTGAGAAACTCACCCTCGACTTTCTTCACTGCTTCTATG
>CAZRDD010000105.1:0-12834 GCA_964598675.1 uncultured Parafilimonas sp. | reverse complement strand
GTTTAGCCTTTGCTTACTGCAAAAGTTATTGACTGCTTTTGGCGATATATAACTTTTACCCCGTTAATAGTGGCAGGTATCCAGTTGGGGCCTTTTTGTATAACCCTTACGGCTTCTGCGCCAACGGCTGGCGTTACGGTGGCAGGGTTGGCAACCTTTACTTCGGTTATACTGCCGGTAGTATCTACTAAAAAAGATACAATAACGGTTTCAAGGGTATCTTTTTGCCGTTTTCTAAGCACAATATTTTCGGCAGCTACTTCGGCACGCAGGTTTTTTTGCAGGTACACTTGCCAGCCTTGTGCCCCACCCGGAAATTGCGCTGCCACCTGTACATTTTTAGTTCCGGGTTGCACAGCAACAGCGTTAGGGGCGTGGATAATGCCACTGTCTTTTTGGGCAAATGCTGCAGATGCTAAAAATAGCGCTAACAGGGTAAGAGCTGGTTTCATATATGATGTTGTATTAGGGTATTTACAAAGGGTTAATCCAAAAAGCCTTCCATATTCCTGCGTTGCTGTTTTGATGGCCTGCCGGTTTTACTAAGCCTTTTACCGGTATGAAAGCTGGGTACATCAAAAACCATTTTATCCGCATCCTCGGCGGGGGTAAGGTCAATATAAAACTTTATGGCTTCACTGTACTGCACGCGGTGGTCCAGCAGGCCCGATACTTTTATAACCCATTTCTTGCCTTCCGTCCTCACCTCGTATTCCTCGCCAATATTTACCGCTTTAGAGGCTTTTACTGCGTTGCCTAAGTATTTTACTTTACCGCCGTCGCAGGCGTCGCCCGCCTGGCTGCGGGTTTTATACATCCTTATAGCCCACAGGTATTTATCAATGCGCAATTTTTCTTTCGGTTCGCTCATAGTTTAATCTTCATTGCTTCTTTAACAATTGCCTTTTTTATGTAAGCCCATTTATAAGGGAAGTAATACTTTTTAAACAAGGCCTGTATTACATCCAGGGTGCCGGGCTCAACTGTCTTTGTGTGTAGCATCTCATTTTCTCTAACTGTATACTGTAATAAGCACTTACAAAATACATGGTTTTTTCGTCCATCCAACGGGCATTTTTAAGCGCGTGTTTTATTTGCCTTCTTGTGTAAAAACCCGATAATTCCTTCAGGTCATTCCATGTACCCCTTTCAAAAACCCTTTCAATAATGTACTGCCTGTGCTTTACCGGGTGCAGTGTATTTAAGTCGCTCTCCCAAAAAAGCTTTTTGTCATTAAGCAGGTTCATAACGCAATATACCCATTGCTGGTTTAATGTGATAAATGTGTGCGAAATTAAAACAAAAGCACGGGTGCAATAAAAACGAGGTTTGTGCGTGAATACAAAGTGTGTTTGAAGCCGTAAAATAGCTGCACCACGGTTTAATTATTCACCCGGTGCAACCAGGCAAATTTAATGCTGCGGCAGGCATTTTATACAACAAACCCGCTTTACGCGCACTGCCAGCAGCCCCCTGCTTAAACCAGCAAAATATGCTGATATTTGTACAGGTGCTAAAACTGGTATTGAGTACGCCGATGATTACCTTATAATTGACTGCTGTTAAAGTTTTGCATTGTTTTAACAGCTAACTTGCTAAATAGGCCATTATTACTGCGTTAATACTTACAGCATGCAGTATGAAAGATTGGATGGAGATACAAATTGCTTAAACAACTATTTCTACACGGGGCAGTTTATATGAAGAGAAAAATGACGACCAACGGCACCAGGGGCAAAAGGCCTGCACCACTCATTAAAAATGAATTTTCTCAAAGGTTTTTTACTACAGTGGCTATTGTGCTGGCCTGCCTGCTTAATAGCTTGCAGGGGCATGCGCAGTATATTGAGTTTGTAGAAAATAAGGGCCAGTGGGATAGCAGCATACAATACAAAGGCACCTACAGCGCCGGGGCTGTTGCCCTTAAACCAGACGGCGGTTACCGGGTAATGCTGCATAACCGCGATGACCTGAAAGCCGTTTCGGCACTTATACATGGCGAAAAGCTGTTGGGCAGCGCCAATGTTACAGGTAAAAAAACTACAGCGGGTGCCGCTGCAACGGCCAGCGGCAATGGTATTTTGTTTCGCTCGCATGTTTACCAGGCTTCCTTTTTGCATGCCAACCCGCACCCAATAGCGGTGCCGGAAAAAAGGCAGGATAAATACAACAACTATTTTTTGGGTAACGACCCCTCAAAATGGGCCGCTAAATGCGGTGTGTTTAATGCCGTAACCTTTAAGGATGTTTACCCCGGTATTGATGTGCATTATTACACCAGCGGTGGCAATTTTAAATACGATATTGTTGTTAACCAGGGGGCAGATGTAAGCAAGGTTGCACTTAAAATAGATGGAGCGGAGGGCCTTAGTGTAAACAGCGGCAACCTGGTGGTTAAAACCTCGGTTGACGAGGTTAAGGAGCTTGCCCCTTACAGCTACACAGCCACTGCACAGGGCAATAAAACCCTTAAATGCCGCTACAACCTAAAGGGCAATGTTGTAACCTTTAAGTTTGCTGATGCCATAAAACCGGGCACGGCGCTGGTAATAGACCCCACCCTTATATTTTGCAGCTTTAGCGGCAGTAAGGTTGATAACTGGGGCTACACTGCCACCTACGATTACCAGGGTAATTTTTATGCAGGTGGTATTGTTTTTGGCTCTGGCTTCCCCACATCAACAGGGGCTTACCAAACAGTATTTAAGGGGGGCAACAACAATACCGGCGAGGGCGATGATAAGCGCGGCATTGATGTGCTGGGGTTTGATATTGGTATAATGAAGTTTAACACCACGGGCAATACAGCGCTTTATGCAACATACATTGGCGGTAAATCGGGCAACGAGCAGCCACACAGCTTGGTGGCCGATGGCAGCGGCAACCTTATTATTGCCGGGCGTACCACTTCAACATCGGGCGTTGCCGCCAACGATTACCCCACCCTGGGGCCGGGTACCATTGGTGCGGGCGGCGGGCAGGATATTGTGTTAACCAAATTAAGCGCCGATGGCGGCTCCCTCATCGGCTCGCTGCGTATTGGCGGCACCGGCGATGACGGGGTTAATATACGCACCAAAGACTTAGGTACGGCAGGTACCGAAAGCATACGCCGCAATTATGGCGATGATGCCCGCAGCGAGGTGATATTAGACAAGGCTGGCAATATTTGCCTGGCATCGTGTACACAGTCAACCGATTTTCCTCTTTACAATGCTTTATTTACCACCCTGGGCGGCAACCAGGATGCTGTGCTGCTTAAGTTTGCCCCAGCCCTTAACAGTACCCCGCTTTTTAGCACTTACCTGGGCGGTAAAGGCAACGATGCGGCTTTTGTGGTAGCACAAAACCCTGTAACATTAAACCTTTATGTGGCAGGTGCTACTGCCAGCAATAATTTTCCCGGTGTTACGGGCACAGCGGGCGCGCCTTTATCGGGCAGCTTTATTGGTGGTGACTGTGATGGGTTTATCAGCGAGTTTACCAACAGTGGCTCTGCGCTTGTTAAATCGGTTTATTTTGGCACCGGCTCGGCAGACCAGCTATATGGTATTGATTTTAACGAGAGCGGCAACCCCTACATAATGGGTACTACCGAAGGGGTGATAACACCTGTTAACTCCCCCTTTAATGCCAATGGCAACCAGGCTACGGGCAAGCAGTTTATTACCAAGCTTACCGCCGACCTTACCAGCGTGGTGTATTCGGCCAATTTTGGGCCAGGTAATGGCCCCTACCCAAACATATCGCCCACTGCGTTTTTGGTGGATAACTGCGAGAATGTGTATGTATCTGGCTGGGGTGCCGGTTTAGATTCGGCCGAAGGGTATGCCAACAGCGGCCTGGCCGGGTTAAGCTACGTTAACAACGGCGCGGCGGTTAGCCAGTTATCCTCCACGCTTAAAGGAATAGGCAATTTTTACTTTTTTGTGATGAAAAAAGATGCGGCATCGCAGCTGTTTGGGGCGTTTTTAGGCGATGCCACAGATTATGATGGCGTGCATGTGGATGGCGGCACCAGCCGTTTTGATAAAAGCGGTGTTATTTACCAGGCCATTTGCGCCTGCGGCCCCGACAGAAGCCTGGCCACCAGCGGGGCTGCTTACTCTACCAGCGGCGCCTACAATCAACCCATACCCGGTTATGGCTGCAACCTTACATCGTTAAAAATAGCGTTTAATTTTGCGGGCGTAAGGGCTGGGGTAAAAGCCAGCATAAAAGCCAGCAGTAACGATACCTCGGGCTGCGTGCCTTTAACCATTACGTTTACCGATACCGTGGCCAATGGAAAAAAATACATTTTAAATTTTGGCGATGGCAGCGCACCGGTAACCACCACAAATACCGTCGTTTCGCACACCTATAATAACATTGGCACTTACAAAGTAATGGAAGTAGCCATAGATTCCAGCACCTGTAACATTGCCGATACGGCGTATGTAACCATACGTGTTAGAGACGACCCCGCCACTATTGGGTTTGGCTTTACCAAGCTGCCGCCATGCGATTCGTTTCACTATGTTTTTACCAATACATCGGCGCCTTCAGTGGGTAAAACGTTTAATAGTTCGTCGTTTACCTGGAGCTTTGGCGACGGCAGCACTTTGGTAACCGGCCTTAATAGTGTTGACCATTATTTTGCCTCTGCCGGTACCTATACTGTTAAGCTTACTTTAACCGATACGGCTTTTTGCAATGCGCCGCTGGCGGATAGTGTACAAATTAAAATATCGGCTGTATTTATAGCAGCCTTTACCACACCCTCCTCCGGCTGCGTACCCTATACGGCTGCGTTTACCAATACTTCCGTAGGCGGCCAGTCGTTCCTGTGGAATTTTGGTGATGGAACCACATCCACCCAAACCGCGCCCACGCACCTTTACACCGTGCCGGGTACGTATACGGTAACGCTGTCGGGCGTAGATTCATCTACCTGTAATATTACCGATACCACCAGTACCACCATTAGGGTGTATGCGCAGCCAACGGCTGTATTTACTTACAGCCCGCAACAGCCGGTGGCCAATACCCCTGTAACATTTGCCAACCAGTCAACCGGTGCAATACGTTATATATGGAACTTTGGGGATGGCTCCACACTGGCTACCTCCTCCGATACGGTTGTTAGCCACCTTTACATTAAATCGGGTACTTATACGGTATGCCTGAGGGCGTATAATATCAGCGGTTGTGTTGATTCTGTTTGCCAGCAGGTACCCACCATCATCATTCCGCTGTTAGATGTACCCAAAGCCCTTAGTGCCAACGGCGATAACATTAACGACCAGGTGCATGTACAAGGTTTTGGTATTGAAAAAATGGACTGGAAGATATACAACCGCTGGGGTACAATGGTGTTTGAATCAACCAGCCAAAGCATAGGGTGGGATGGCCGTTATAAAGGCGTTCTTCAACCGCAGGATGTTTATGTGTATGTGCTGGATGTGCAGTTTGGCGATGGCACCACTTACCAGAAAAAAGGCGATATAACACTGCTGCGTTAGATATTATACTTTAAAGCCGCAACAGCCATAAGGGGGTGTTGCGGCTTTTTATATGTTTTTGGGCGATGGTTGTTAGCGGGCTGGTACCTGTTGCTTAAAAAGCAGGTTTAGCGTGGTAGCTTGCCAGGAAATTGGTTGTTTTTACTGATCGCCCATTTTTAATTTCCGAAAAATCCTGGGTGTACATGTATATATGAAAAGGCTCCTTTGCGCCTGGCCCGGTATCTTTTGGGGTAAGGTTGGCCAGCCGGCTAAGGTAGTAGTACAGCAAAATAAGGTCTTTCTGCATAAAATTGCCCTCTACCTTAAGGCTCGATATCATCCTGGTTTCGGGGCTTATGGTTAAAGTACAGTCAATAAAAACATCTTTTAAATTTACCATTTCGTAGCTGCTGTCTTTTACCTGGCCTTTTGATGGCTGCCGTACGGTGGCTACCTCTACAGCGCCGTTGCCCACCTCGGCTCTTTTTGAGGGAGAGGATATACTGGCGTAATGCAGGCCTAACTTTTTGCTGGTTACCAACTCTTCCAACTGGTCGGCAAAGGCCTGCAGGTTATTGTTGAACGAGGTGGAATTGGCATCCATCAGCGGGATGGTGCCGTTTAATAAAAATGCGTAAAACCTTCGCAGGGCATCATCATCAAAATTGCTTCCAAAAACCCTGTTGAACTTAAATCTTTCAGTATAAGCAAGCGTACCCGGCTTTAGATGAAGCAGCGCAAAAGGGGCATGCATTTTATTGTTGTCCCCAAGCAGGGTGTATTCATGCCCTTTTCTAAAGGCGCCCTTTTCATAGTTTTCGGTAACAAACAGCCGTTTCTCTTTAATAAAATCGTAGTAATTCCAGGTGCCCAGTTTTAGGGTGTCGGCACATTCGCCCTCAATGGCATAATTTGTACTTTGATGAAAAACCCAGGGGTAATCCTCCGTTTCCATATAAAGCTTGCCGGTACCGTTTTTTACAAGGGTATCGCCAGCGTTGTTTACAAAAAATACAGGTATAAAATTGTTGCTGCTGCTGCACGTAATTTCAAAATACAACGCCCCTTTTTTATTATAAAAATCCCATAGGCCTGTCATTTCATCATTTTCAAACCTGCCCCTGCGCCTTATGGTTCCTGTTGAATCGTAGTAGGTAAACAGGCCATTCTTTTTGCCATGGGGCGAGTAGGCTCCGGTCATCACCGTGGTGCTGTCCATTCTCAGGTCAGTTACTTCGTTCTTAAAGTACAGGGTGTCTTTTTTATTTAGCGTACAAATGCGCATATAACTGGCAATGGGTATTTCGCAAATGTCCCAGTTGTCATCGTAATACAGTGTGTCTTTTTTTATTTGGCTTTTGGCAGGGGTACACAATTGAATTGCCATCAGTAACAATGGCATAAGCCGGGTTGTGAACAGAAGGGTGGGTTTGCTCATATACCAAATATAAAAAAAACACAGGGTTGCTGTGTTTTTTTATAAAATTTATTTGATTTGTGTAAAGCAGTTGCAGGGGTTTTACATAGCTTTTATTGCAAGGCTGGCCTTTACTCTATTCGTTTTCAAACGAATCAAAAAACTTCTTAATGTCTGTATTGGGTTCTTTTGGCACACTGGTAATGGCCATAAGTATGTAATACCTGTTTTCAATTAAAATAAGCTTTACCGTTATGGTGGCCTGGCCCTGCAAGTCAACCCTTACTTCGCGCCCGGGGTAACCTTTGTAATCGGCTATTTTTTGCGAAAGCACGGTACCATTTATGTTACGTGCCATGCCATTGATAGACCCTTCAAAAAAAGCATCCATCCTTTCTTTACGCGATGAACTGATGGAATCGGGCATGGTCGAATAATTTACCATGTAAATAAGGTTATTATTGGTTGTGTCCGTTGATAAATCGGCCTGAAAAACATGCAGCAAAAGTTGCCCCGCAGCTGTTTTAACCGGCTGGGAAGTATGCGTAACCTCTGCGGGAAAGTTTATTTTAAACCTGCATTCTTTCGATTCAAATTGTTTCCACTCCTTAGGCTCGGTAAAAGAAGTGGCTGTTATAAAAAAGCACAGCAGCAATACTGCTGCCGCCATGCTTTTAAGTATGTTTTTTGTCATTTGTATGTGGTTGGTTATTTCTTCATTTCCGCGTAATACTGGTGAAAGTAGGGGATGGTTTCAATACCCTTGTAAAAATTAAACAGGTCAAATTTTTCGTTGGGGCTGTGCAGGTTATCGCTGTCAAGCCCAAAGCCGAGGAAAACCGTTTTGCAGTTTAGCACACTTTCAAAAAGCGCTGTAATAGGTATGCTGCCACCGCCGCGCACTGGTATAGGTGTTTTGCCAAAACTGGTTTCAATGGCCCTGGCTGCGGCCTTGTATTCAATACTGTCAATAGGTGTTAAATAGGGGTCGCCGCCATGGTGCGGGGTGGCTTTTATGGTTACGGTGGGCGGGGCAATGCTCAACAGGTGTTCAATAAGCAGTTTTTCCATCGCCGGGCTTTTTTGGTTGGGCACCAGCCTGCACGATATTTTGGCAAACGCTTTTGATGGCAGCACCGTTTTGGCACCCTCGCCGGTATAACCGCCCCAAATACCGTTTACCTCCAGCGTGGGGCGTATGCCTGTGCGCTCGTTGGTGGTATAGCCTTTTTCGCCCCAAAGTTCAGTAATACCCAAATCAGCCTTGTATTCAGCCTCGTCAAATGGCGCTTTGGCCATGGCCTCACGTTCTTCCGGGGTGGCTATTACCACATCGTTGTAAAAGCCGGGTATGGTTATATGGTTGTTTTCATCGTGCAGGCTGGCTATCATTTGCGCCAGTATGGTAATGGGGTTGGCCACGGCGCCACCATATACGCCACTGTGCAGGTCGCGGTTGGGGCCGGTAACTTCTACTTCAATATAAGTAAGGCCACGCACGCCGGTATCAATACTGGGGTTTTCCATGCTCAGCATGGAGGTGTCGCTTATCAGCACCACATCGGCCTGCAGCAGTTGTTTATGGGCTTCTAAAAAGTTTTCTAAGTTTTTGCTGCCTATTTCTTCCTCGCCCTCAATAATAAACTTAATATTTACAGGCAAGGTGTTGGTTTGTATAAGGGTTTCCAGCGCTTTTACGTGCATAAAAAACTGGCCTTTATCATCGCAGGCACCACGGGCAAATATCTTGCCGTCCCTTATTTCGGGTTCAAACGGGGCGCTGTGCCAAAGCTCCAGCGGGTCGGGCGGCTGCACATCGTAGTGGCCATATACAAGCACCGTAGGCTTGCTGGCATCAAATATTTTTTCGCCGTACACTACAGGGTGGCCCGGTGTTTCGTAAAGCTGCGCCGTATCAAGCCCCGCTTTAAGCAGGTATTGTTTTACCTCTTCTGCACACTTTATCATATCTGGTTTGTGCTCGCTGCGCGCACTTACACTGGGTATGCGCAACAGGCCCAGCAATTCCTCTAAAAAACGCTCATTATGCTGCTGCTGATAAATTTTCCATGCTTCCATTGACCGCTGATTGACCGTTGATTAATTTGATTATGATGATTGACCGCTGATTAATCCGATTATTGTGATTTCTCTGATTAAAAGGCAAATACGGTTTACAAAGCGAAGGTAGGTAGTTGGACCGTTGGATAGCCGATGATGTAACTGATTTTTTTGACTGACCGTTGAATAATCTGATTATTATGATTTGCCAAACTTTTATTAATGCCGTTACATTTGGGAATTGCGTTATACAAATACGGTACAAAAGGATTTTGTTTTAAAAAAGAACTAAAAAGGTCTTACGGAGAATATTTTGTTTTTAATACAAAAAAAATCCTCAAATTCGTACAGTTCATATCAATATAGGCGTTCGCAGTAAATATTAATGACAAGCATCTTCAAACTTATAAAGACCCTGCGCAGAGACTTATCTGTTCTTTTCATACTTGCTCTTCTGACAGTATGCTTAATTGACTTTTGGCTTATAAACGTTCCTGAACTTTTCAAAAGTGGACACACTTTAGCGACAATTATAGAAAAACTATGTTTGTCTTACATTTCAGCTTTCATTTTTTACTTTCTCGTTGTTCACATTAAACAGCAGAAAGATAAGAAAAACATTTACGCATTTGTTGCAATCAAATCAAACTTAATCATCGCGTATGGACAGACTATAGGGCGGGATTTAGCCAAAGCAGCAAATGCGACTTTGAAAGCTTCCTATCCAGACAAAAATGAATTGATTGAAATTTGTTCAAAAATAAGTCCGTATTCAGAAGCTCCTTTATTTGTTAATTTTTCAGGACAAAAGGCAAATTGGTTTCAATATTTTGAAAGATATAGGGTACAATCTATAGAAGCAATTCAAGAAATTTATGCAAAAATGCCTTTCCTTGACACACAACTTGTACGACATTTGTCAGAAGTGGAAGATTCACAATTATTTGCTTTGGTAAAAGCTGTTGCTCCGATTCCAATACAATTCAAAAATGACACTCTATTAAATTTTTCATTGACAATTATGGACCACTTAACCACAGTACAAAAGTTTGAACAATATTATATCTCAAAAATTGAACAGTATAAATAAGAGTACTGTCAACAAACGGTTTAGCAGCAGTTGGTGGACTGATAGTGTGTTATTCTGGTTAAGGAATACACGAATTGGTATATTGTACTGAAAATCAGTTTCAGATTACCTATGTAATTTTCGTTGACAATGGCGAAACGCCGGGCAGTTAAATACATCAAAAATCCCACCTCGAAAATCACAAATCATTTTATTTTTTGTACCGCGAAAAGTTTACCAGCAGTACCCCGCATAAAATAACAAACAGCGCAGCTACCTGCTGCATGCCAATTTTTTCGCCTGCAATAAGCCAGCCCAAAAACATAGCCACCACCGGGTTAACGTAAGCGTAGGTGCCCACCAGCGATGGCGGCCTTACACTAAGCAGCCATATATAGGCTATATAACCAATAAGCGAGCCTATAAAAACCAGGTACAGCATGGCGTAAATGGCACTGGGGGCAATACTGCTCCAGGCATAGGCTGGTTCCTCGCCCGCTATAAAGGTGCCGATAAAGCCAGCCACCCCAGCGGCCATCATTTGTATACTGGCCTTCATAAGCGTACTGCCTTCAGTTACGGCATACTTGGCGTACAACGAGCCTGCCGACCATACAATACTGCCAGCAAGCAGTACCAAAAAGCCCAGCAGTTGCTGCCTGTTGTGCAGGTTAAGCGAGCCCTTGCCCTGAAACAGCAGCACAATACCCGCAAAGCCCACCAGCAGGCCGCCAATAGTAAATTTGTTGCTGAAGTTTTGCCGCCAGTTGCGCTTATCAAGCAGTACAAAAAACAAGGGTATACTGGCTACAATAACTGCTGCCAGTCCGCTGGGCAGGTATTGCTCGCTCCAGATGAGCGATGTGGTGCCAGCGCCCAGCATCAGCACACCACCCAGGGCATTTTTACCCACGGATAACAGCGGCGGTGTTTTCTCGCCACGCACAATACACCACAGGTATAAAATAATGCCAGCGGCAAAAAAGCGCAGCCCGGCCATTAAAAACGGCGGTACGCTGTGTATGGCAACGGCTATACCTACATAAGTTGACCCCCAGATGATGTATACCGCAGCAAAAGCCGCTATTACCAGCGCTTTAGACGGATTGTTATGTGTTAGTGTGTTACTCATTGGCGCTTTTTGGTATGGGTAAATAATTGTCTTCTTTCAGTGTTTCCAGCACAATGGTTGTTTTCGTAGAGATGATACCCGGCACTTTGCCCAGCCCGTTGCGCATAAACAGGGCAAGGCTTTGGGTATCTGTAGCGCGTACCTTGATAAGGTAACAATCATCGCCCGCTATGTTGTGCAGTTCCTGCACTTCGGGCATTTTCTTCAGGTATTCGGCCACATCGGGGTCGCCGGGGCCGGTACTGCTTTTTATGTAGATAAATGCCAGCAGCTTAAGGTTTACCGCCGAGGGGTTTATGTTAGCCGTGTAGGAGCGGATGATGCCCCTGTCTTCCAGCTTCCTTACCCTTTCCAGCACGGCGGAAGGGGCCATGCCAAGCTCTTTGGCCAGTGCCGCGTTTTGCATACGCGCATCGGTTTGCAGCAGGGTAACAATTTTTAAATCAACTTCGTTAATATTGCTCATTATTGAAATATTGTTCTGTAAAAGTATTAAAAAATAGAATAAAATTCAAAAAAATGAATTAAACCGTTGGTTGCATTTGTGTGTTATTGCCCTTTAATGCCTTAATGTTTACGTTTTGCTAAAAACAAAATATTTGTTTGCAAGCTGTTATGTAATTAATACCTGGGCTGCATCCTTTTATAAAATCAGCGTTTTATGAAGCAGCTATTCGTCGTTTCCGCCTTATGCATCACCGTGTTTTTTGCCCATGCCCGCTATGGCGATGGCAGTATTAACAGCAAACTAACCACCGTTACTGTTTACCGCCAGGGTGCGCAGCTTACCCATACCGCCACTGCGTTGCTTAAACAGGGCAATAACCAGGTAATTGTGGAAAATATTGCCAATAATATTGATGTTAACAGTGTACAGGTTAAAACAACGGCCGGTGTAACGGTGCTGGGGGTGGAGTTTTCCGGCAATTACCTGCCGCCTGCCGAAAAAACAGCGAGGGAACTGATGCTGGGCGACTCGCTGGAGCATTTGCAGCAGGAGGTGGATAAAATAAGCATTAACGCGGCCAATACCAGCAGCCTGCTGGAGGTATTGAACGAAAACCGCAACATTAAAGGCACCCAAAGCGGGCTGAGTGTTGCCGAACTGGCCAAACTGATGGACTACTACAAAACAAAACTGCTGGAGCTGCAAACCACGCAGCAGCAACTGGCCAACCAGCTTAAAAAAGCCAATGCACTGGTACAAAAAGTACAGGCGCAGATTGCCGAGGAGCAGAAAAAGAACACCAGCACAGCGGGCAGGCTAACCCTGCAGCTTTCCGCCGCGGTAGAAGGCAACTGCGGGCTTACCATTACGTACATATCGCAAAACGCCACCTGGGCCCCGGCTTACGATGTGCGGGTGCAAAACACCAGCAGCCCGTTAACCCTGGTGTACAAGGCTAAGGTGGCCCAAACCACGGGTATAGACTGGAAGCAGGTAAAACTCTCCCTATCCACCGCCACGCCTGCGCAATGGGGTAATGCGCCTACAATGGAGTCGTGGTTTTTGGGCTATATAAACCCTTATGCAAGAAATAAGGATGTGTCCGGGGCAATTCAGGGGAAGCTGTCAGGGCTTGCTTCATCCAATTTAAATGAGGTTGTAGTGGTTGGATATGCCTCTAAGAAACGTGACGAACAAAACGAAACAGAAATAATAGAACCT
>CAZRDD010000104.1:0-12861 GCA_964598675.1 uncultured Parafilimonas sp. | reverse complement strand
CGGTGTTTATACCGCTGGTATTTATCTCCCAGTCTTCGCCTGTTATACCCAATGGGGTAAACAGCCGCGGTTTTAAGTAATCAACTACTTTTTGGCCGGTTACTTTTTGTACAATAGCACTAAGCATATAAGTAGCCAGGGTATTGTACAAAAACTTTGTGCCGGGCTTGTTTTGTATGGGTATGGTAAAAAAGCTCTTTACCCAGTTGGTGCTTGTGCTTGCAACGGCAGAAGTGGGGTCGGGGTCCTGGCCCACGCTCATGGAAAGCAGGTCTTTTATGGTAAGGCTGGCAAAGTACGGACTAACAGTATCCGGCAGGCTGCCGGGAAAGAAAGACACCACCTTATCGTTTACCGTAAGCTTTTTTTCTGCCACGGCAAAGCCTACTGCGGTTGAGGTAAAGCTTTTGCTGAGGCTGTACAGCGAATGTTTTAACTGCGGGCCATAAGGTTTATACCAACCCTCGGCAATTACTTTGCCATGGCGCAAAAACATAAAGCTGTGCAGCTCGTTAACACTGCGGCCAGAAGCCGACAGAAAACTGTCAATACCGGCAGACGAAACACCCTCCGTTTCGGGTTGGCTGCGGGGAAGCACATCGGCTTTTTGCGCATTAAGCTGTGCACCGGGCAGTAAAACAACCAGGCATACGGCTGGCAACATTTTTTTATACCACATGGCAAATATGTATTTTAAGAAGTTATTATATGTAAACTTAGGGGAATTTTTAGAATGATGCCGCAAGCCTGCGGTATTTAAATAGGCCAAAAACAACTCCGGCCCAAACAGGCATTCCTACTCCTTCATTACCGGCAGTTCAATGTACGTTGCGTACTGCCCGTTGCAGTAAACAGTATGCGTGGCTTTGGTAAAATCGCTCTCTTTCGCTTCAAAAATATTGGCAACATATTTCTGCGGGTTGCGGTCAATCAACGGAAACCAGGTGCTTTGTATCTGCACCATCAGGCGGTGGCCTTTTAAAAAGGTGTGGTTAATATCGTGCAGGTTTATTACAAACTCCTCAGGCTTGCCGGGTGTAAGCGGCAATGGTTTTGAAAAGCTTTTACGAAACCGCCCGCGAAACACCTCCATCGCCACCGGCAGTTCATAGCCGCTCATGGCTGTGTTTACGGGGTCAAAATTCGGGTACACATCTATCAGCTTTACCACAAAATCAGCATCGGAAGCTGTGGTGCTGGCAAACAGGTGGGCTACCACGCTGCCAGTAACAGTAAAATTAGCGGTGAGGGTATCGCAGGTAAAATTTACCACATCGGGCCTGCTGCTTACAAAACGCTGGTCTTCCACATGCCAGTAATACCAGCGGCTGCCTTTGCCATAGGTTGCCTCAATGGGCTGGGCGCGGTATGGCACCGGTTTTTCGGGGTCGCTTATGTAACTAACAGCACCGCTGTTGCCAGCAGGCTTTGTAAAGCCTGCTGTATGGTTTGCGTAGGTGTATAACCTGCGTAACTCAGCTTCCTTTGGCGGCCAGGCCGTATAGGCTTTCCATTGATTGCTGCCGGTTTGAAAGCAGTTGGCTTCTGCAAACTTTCCATCGCCAATACCCTTTAGCCAATAATCAAACCACTGCTTTTGCAGCGCCTGAAACCAAACAGCCGTTTTGCTGCCAAAATCAATTTTACCCAGGCTGTCGGCTTTGCCGCGCATCCATTGCCCGTGGTTCCAGGGGCCTAATACGATAAAGTTGCGGTTAAAGCTGTCTACTTTCTCCAGTTGCTTGTACATAATCTGCGGGCCGTTCATATCTTCCTGGTCGTAATAGCCGCCCACATGCAAAATGGGTAACTGGGGCCTCCGCACGGTGGTAAGCATTGACTGGTTTACCCAAAAACTATCGTAATTGGGATGCTTTGCAAAATTGTTCCAGGCCTCCAACCGGTTTTCGTAGTATTTATCGTTTACATTTTTAAGAGAACCCAGTGTAAGATACCAGTTAAACAGGTCGTACTGCGGAAACGGAAATTCGCTGTTGGCTTCTTTTTCATTCTCCACCATAAAACTGTATTCAAACCCATAGCTCAACCTGAAAGCACCGTTGTGGTGAAAGTCATCCCCCAGAAACATATCGGCAGGGCTTGCCTGCGGCGAGCTTGCTTTTAAAGCCGGGTGCGGGTCAACAGATGCATCCAGCGCCAGATAACCACCGTAGGATATACCCAGTATGCCCGCTTTGCCATTGTTGTTGGGTATGTTTTTAACCAGCCAGTCTACCGCATCGTACGCATCGGTGCTTTCATCGGTTTTGGTTTTATCCAGCACGTGGTATAAGGGCCTGTTCATTTCAAAGCTGCCTTCGCTTTTAAATTTGCCCCGCAGGTCCTGAAAAACAAAAATATACCCCGCTTTAGCCAACTTGGTAAATGCCCCTAAAGCGGTGCTGCTAAGGGTTGCCCCTTCGGCCAGGGGATTATCGGCGCCATAAGGGGTACGTTCTATTAAAAAAGGCAATGGGCCGGACTGGTAAGTGGGCGAAAGCACCATGGTAAAAAGCTTTGTGCCATCCCGCATGGGTATCATGTACGTTCTTTTGGTGTACAGGCCTACCGTATCGGCCTGGGCATAAAGGCTGTAACAAATACTGAACACGGCTATAACCAGCAGCAGGCTTTTTTTCATGTGCTTATATTTTGGGCAGCCATAAATATAAGCCTATTTATCACCACTTTATGTGCTCATCAATAAACTTTATCAGGCCATCTGCCAGTACTTTCTGCTCTGCTGTTTTAGGGTGGCCGGGGGTATTTTTATAAGGGGCAAAGTAGGTATATATCTTTTTATCATTTAGCAACTCAACCGCTTTTTGCACATAGCCTGGCCAGGGTGAGCCCTGGCGGGTGATGTCCATACTGCCCAGCATACATATAATATGCGCCTTGGGGTAGGTGGCGCGGATGGTTTGCACAAAATTTTTATATGCTTGTATGGTATAATCGGCCGTAGGGGGTGTTGTACCAAAGCGGGCTTTAAACTGCGGATAATCGTGCATGTTTACCAGCCAGGAGTCGTTTTGAAAAAGGTTTATCACCACTACATCGGGGGTGTATTTTGTAAAATCCCAGCGGCTGGTGGAGTCCGTTGCATCCAACCTGTTATACATTTCGGGCATAATCAGCGGAAACCAGCTTAACATGATACCAATGCCACTTTTAGCGGTGCAATGGTATTGGGCATTAAAATGGCGGGCTGTTATAGCGGCGTAAGCATCGTAATTGTTTTCAAAATAGCCCACGGGTGAATCTGCCACCGTATCTTCAATAGCATACCCGCAGCTAACAGAGTTACCAAAAAATTCAATTTTTCTTTTAGGACGCGCTGGGGGAGACAATAATTTGGTATCCTCATTTATGTACAGGCCATAAAACCAGGTTTTGCCTTTATCCCATTCTGTGCGTTTAAAAACTTCCACCTGGTGCTTGCCTGCGGGCAAACCTTCCGCAAGGGTGTATGTTTGTTTGGCCGTATCAACATGCAACTTGTGTATAGTGGCCCCATCTACAATAATATTATAGTAATTGGCCGTATCGGCATCTTTAAATTCGCCTGCAATACCTGTACCCTCAAACTGTACAATAAAATTTGTACCGGGCCACGAGAGTTCAGCGGCATCGTTTTTAAAAGCAATACGCCCCTCGTAGGATATATGCCCATCAGTAGCTGCAATAAACCTGCTTTGAGAAGATGCCGTTACAGAAAGGAGTGCCAATAATATAACAACACTAAAATGGTATTTATACATACTTATATGTTTTTGCGTGGAATATTTAACAGCTTACTAAGGTATACGCTGCCCCTATTACTGCAAAATAAAATTGACTGCCCAGCGTAAATAAACACAGCCCTTATACCTGCTTAATGTTGCATGTAACCGGTTAAAAACCACTGCTACACCCTACTTGGCTTTATGCTTTACACCGTTAGCTGGCGGTATAAATTCCACTGAAGGGGGCGCCACCTCTGGTGGTAAAAATTGCTTTAGACTCCCAAAAGTTACTGCTGTATCAACTTCAACCAGCCTCATTCGCGCCTTTACTTCAGCAATCCAGTTAGCAAGGGTATCTAATGCTGGCGGGGCATGATGGCTGTGTACCCTGACCATTTTAGCCGCAGTATCATTCTGTATATAAAACTGGTACTCCAAACCATCTTGTATCATCTCCGTATAGCTATCATCAATACTGAAAAAGTTGGTATTATGTATCAGTGTATCAAGTCTTATTCTGTCTTCATGCCTTAGAGTACCCACATATACCTGCTTAACTTTTAATCCCCCTTCCCTGTATTTTGGAAAATGTTGCACTACATAAACGGTATCGCCCTGAGTGAACTTTATGGAGAAACAGGTAGCGAAAACATCATCATACGAAAAATCGAAAGCTTTAAAAGCTGGCCTGGCAGAATGATTAGTATTACAACTGCAGCATAAAAGAGAACCGGTTAATATTAGCAACAAGGCTGTTTTCATTTGCTTCAAAATCTTCTTTTACAAAATACAATTTACAAATAATCACACCCCCTAAAACACTATTATAAAATAATTTTTATAGAAAAAGTACTCAATTAATTTGTTAGTGAGGTTACTATGCAATATAAAAATGCCTATTGTTAACCATAAATGTCAAAACCATGACAATATCCTGATTTTCGTCAGGTACCACACATGATTTATTCATGTTTTTGCTTAACCATTGTCATAAAACGCCGCCATTACCCGCACTAACTTGCACCCTGTAATCAACAAGGTAATTATTACAAGATTAACAGATAACATACAGTATTACAATAACAATAAACATTAAAACAATTAATTATGAAAAAGCCCTTTCTACAAAAAATTTACACTGCAGTTGCTGCATTTTTACTTATACTGCTTACCGTTAGTTTTACAAATGCACAACAAGTTAAATACCATACAAAAGATGACCTTAACTTATTAATAAGCGGTACATCAACCCTGCACGACTGGGATATGAAGAGCGCCAAAGGTGAAGTAACAGCATTGTTTACACAGGGTGCTGCAGGGCAGCTTAGTATATTAAATACACTTACCGTAGTAATACCTGCCGATGGCTTAAAAAGCGGCCACTCAGGCATGGATAATAACGCGTACAAAGCACTAAAAACTGATAAAAACCCTAATATAACTTATGTGCTTACCAGTGCAGGCATAACACCCGCAGATGCAAATAACTATACTGTAAAATGCTTAGGCAAACTAACCATTGCAGGCGCAACCGTTGATGCAGATGTTGTAGCCTCAGTAAAAATAAATGCAGACAAAAGCATTTCAGTATCCGGCACTAAAAAAATAAGTATGAAAGACTTTAAAATGGAGCCACCTACATTTTTAATGGGTACCATTAAAACCGGCAACGACATTGTTTTAAAGTTTGACCTGACTATAAGAAAATAAAAGCAACTCATTTTAATATCAACACTCATATCAAAACTACAAATATTATGAAACTCAACATTAGTGGCCTTAGCATGGCAGTATTAGCAGCCGTATTTTTAGCACCCGGTGCCGCCAATGCACAACAATGGCTTAATGGCAAAGTAGCCAACTTAAGGGCATACGACAAAAAAGGTATTAACGTTTTTGAAGACGCAAAGGATACCACCACACCATTTGAAGGGCTTGCCGTAAAATGGGGTGCAGGTTTTACACAACAATTTCAAAACCTAAAACACGAAAACAACGATGCATTAAATAACAACATCGGTTCATTTGCAGGTGGTGTTTCAACTGCAGGCAATAAATTAAAAGTAATTACAGCGGGCTTTCAAACCGCACAGGCAAACCTCTTTTTAGATGTTCAGCTTGCTGATGGTATAAGGCTTAATGTAACCTCTTACCTGTCTACAAAACACCATAACGAAACATGGGTAAAAGGTGGATATATCCAGTTTGACAAACTGCCTTTTAAAGGCCAGTTCTGGAGCGACATTATGAAAATAACCACCATTAAAATAGGCCACTTTGAAGTGAACTATGGTGATGAACACTTCCGCAGGAGTGATGGCGGCCAGGCCTTATACAATCCGTTTATGGAAGGCAATATTATGGATGAGTTTGCTACAGAAATAGGCGGTGAAGTATATGTTAAGAAAAACGGCCTGTTTGGTATGTTTGGCTTAACCAATGGTATGATTAAAGGTAATGTAGACTCTCTTTATGCTGCCAGCAACCCGGATGGCGACCTGCACAAATCTCCTTCTGTGCTGTTAAAAGCAGGGTTTGACAGAAAAGTGGCAGAAAATGTACGCTTACGTTTAACAGCCTCTTATTACGGCAACCAAAGCAGTGGCAGCAATACCTTGTTTGGCGGCGACCGCACAGGCTCTAACTACCAGTATGTAATGGAATTAAATTCTGCCAACCCAAGCAGCACTACCGGTGCAGGTACACCACTGGCTTTCTCTGGCCGTTTTAACCCAGGTTTCTCTAAAAAAATAAATGCAGTAATGTTTAACGGCTTTGTAAAAACCGGCGGGCTTGAAGTATTTGGTACTTATGAAACTGCCAAAGGCAGAACTGCCAAAGAAACTGCCGACAGAAGCGTTAACCAGTTTGCCCTTGAAGGTGTATATCGTTTTGGCAAAACTGAAAACCTGTTTATAGGCGCACGTTATAACACCGTAAGCGGCCGCCTTGCAGACAATGCTGCAGGTACTGGTGCAGGCAAAATTACTTACACCGGCGATGTTACTGTTAACAGGTTTGCTGTAGGTGGTGGCTGGTTTTTAACCAACAACGTTTTGCTGAAAGCAGAATATGTTAACCAACAATACAAAGACTTTCCTGGTGCTGACTACCGCGCAGGTGGCAAATTTTATGGTTATGTAGTTGAGGCAGTAGTAGGCTTCTAATGTTGCTTGTTTTTTTTTGAGTATTTAAACAACAGCCGGGGCCAGTTATAAAGCCCTGGCTGTTTTTGTAACAAACCAACAACCATTTATGAAATACAATAAGGCGATAACAATAATGATACTGATGCCGTTAATGGTTATTGTGTTATCCTCCTTTAACCACCGGCACGATGAAGATGTATTGAAATTTATTGTTGCAAAAGGCAGCGGCATGTTTATTAAAGGCAGTACCAATGTTAATACCTTTTCCTGCAACGTTACCGACTATGCTTTTACCGATACCATTACCTGCACCAAAAGCAGCCCCAACAAAAACTTTGTTGTTATTATGCAGGGCATACTTGGTGTTAGTGTTGGCGATATTACCTGCAGCAATGCCTTAATGAAAAATGACCTTAGAAAAACGCTTAAAATGCAGGAATACCCAACCATGCGTATACAGTTTATAAGCCTTAATAAAACACCTGAACTGTGTACTGAACCCGAAACCATTAATGGGTTGGTTGATATTGAACTGGCTGGTGTAACAAAGCGCATGGAAGTGAGTTATACCTTTACAGCAGATGAAAACCAGGTAATACACATGCATGGCAAAAGATGCATTAAGTTTACTGACTTTAAGTTAACCCCGCCCAAAAAATTAGGCGGCATTATACAAACCAACAACGACCTTGAAGTGATGTTTTATTTAAACCTAAAAAAAGTATAACTACTGTTGGCCTGCCGTAAATTAATCACCAATATCCTTCAATTGCATTTATAAAATACACAGCCCTGCCCTTTAGCGTCCACAAACATTCATTCTCCCCGTTGCACGCTGCAAATGTTAACGCTTGCCAAACATTGCCTATTTTGCAGTATGAAGTTTTTACTATCTACAATTGTTTTACTTACCTGCTGTAATTTTTGCTACAGCCAGGAAACCATTATACCCAAAAGCACCCAGGCAATGGTAGTGCTTACCAATGGTTGGGACAGCCTGCAAGGCACGCTTTATGCGTATGAAAAAAAGCATGGTAAATGGGTGCTGCAATTTAAACATGCCATAGTAACCGGCAGCAAAGGGCTGGGTATTGGTGATGGGCTGGTGCCTCTTAGCATAAACGGGGCACCCCTTAAAAAAGAGGGGGACCTTAAAGCGCCTGCTGGCATTTTTTCCATTGGCACGGCCTTTGGCTATGCCGATGCAGCAGAGGCTAAATTTATACATGCACCTTACACAAAAGCGGCCGATACGGTAATTTGCGTGGATGATATGCACTCCGCCCATTATAACACCCTGCTCAACAAAGATTCCGTCTCAGCCGACTGGAACAGTTCTGAATACATGCACCGCAAAGACAACTATTATAAATGGGGGCTTTTCGTAAACCATAATGCCGCCCCACCCGTGCCGGGCCATGGCTCTTGTATATTTATACATATTTGGGAGAATGACCACACGGGTACCGAAGGCTGCACCGCTATGCCCGAAGCCGATATGCTTAAAATACTGCATTGGATAAAAAGCAGCAGCCACCCTTTACTGGTACAAATGCCTGCAACCGCATACCATCAACTGGCCAGCCAATACAAACTACCCAATATTAAAGGGGTGGAATGAAGTGGCCGCCGCGCTTAACCCAGATGTTTTTAAAACACAACCCAAATACAAGAGATGGACATTTTACATTTTTTAGAAACCCTTGCCTCAGCCGACTGCAAATACCCTGTTACTACCAAACCGGGTATGCCCATAAACCAGCTAAGGCAAACAGAACAACGGTTGAATATTAAGCTGCCTTTTGACCTGGTAAAATTTTACCACGCCACCAATGGCCTTGAAGGCGATGACTGGATTTTTAATATCATCCCTTTTGAAGAAATTACAAAGGATATTGACTACAACGGGCTGTGTATTGAGTTTGCAGAATATATGATATACTCCGAAGTTTGCTACCTTGAAATTTCTACCACTGATGCAAACCAATACCGCTTTTTTACCATTAGGCATGCCCCCGGCCAGCCAGCCCCAATCAACAGAAAATACATTGCAAATTCCATTGTTGAACTGATACAGATTTATATTACACACGGCACATTTGGCATCTGGAAGGACTAATTCCTTCTTTACCTTATATCAATCAAAAATATTTTATTGGTACATTTTACCATTACATTTATCTTGCTCATCCATTCAATCAAACAAGCTAAATGAAACCAATTGCCGCCATTGCTGTTGCCGCAGCTTTTTTACTATCCTGCCATGCAAAAATAGAGTTAGGAGACACCAAGCCCGGTGCAGGATTGCCCGTTGATGGCACCTGGCAATTACAAACAGGCACCCTTATTGATAAAGTAAAAGGCGATACCACCGTTACTGATTATACCAAAGACAAATCGTTTATTAAAATAATCAACAACACCCATTTTGCCTTTTTAAACCATGACCTTACCAAAGGCAAAGGCGCAGGTGCTGAATTTTCGGCAGGTGGTGGCCATTACACCCTTAACGGCAACCAATACACCGAAATATTAGAATATTGTAACGACAGGCAGTGGGAGGGTAATAGCTTTTCGTTTACGGTAAGCCTGCAAAACGACACGTTAATACAAAGCGGTATTGAAAAAATTGACAGCCTGCACATTAACCGGCTGAATATTGAAAAATATGTGCGGGTGAAGTAAAGGCAGAATTTACGCCATCACTTTTGCCATTCACTGCAAATGAAACCTAACCCCACTATATTTTTGATACTTATTGTGCTTACCTGCCCATTTAAAACCAATGGGCAGGCTTCCCATAAAGCAAAGCTTAGTATTGATGCTGCTATGGTTGATACAGCATTTGCTTTTACAAGCCAATGGGCTTATCCCTGGTATGTTATCAAAGAAAAAGACGGCACATTTTCAAACAACTTCAACGAAAAAATAACAGCAGCAGATACCGCGCATCTATTCTTCACCGCAAACTGCCAAACAAACGTGCAAGGTGGCTATACCGTAAACTATTGCAATGCTTCAACAAAAAGCAACAAGACAACCTTGCACTTTACGGGCGGACAACCCGCCTACGGAGGTAATTTTTATGTTTATATAAAAGGCGACAGTTTTTATTTTAAGCCCACTGTTGCTTATACCGTAACAACCTATGGAGAAAAATCAATCTTCATCATCAACAACCAAAATCTGCAACTCAATAAAAAAAACTATACACAAGGCGATACCATAATGGGTTATATCAATTGTTCGTTCACACAACTAACAACCATTCCGGGTAAGCGCAGGCAAAAACAGGAATTGTATTTTAAAGGTTATTTTTGTACCGTACTTAAAAGCAGGGAAGAAGGGCGCAAATAGCATACTGCAAAAGCTTTTTTTACCAATCCCATTACTTACCAAACGTAAAAAACATCGCCACTGCTGCTGCACCCATGGCTATAAACGTAATCCACAGCAGCGTGTTAGACAGCCACCCGCTTTTATATTCACCCATAATTTTTTCGCTGCCCGCAATACGCACAATAATAAACAGTAAAGGCACGGCCGCTACCCCATTTAACACAGCCGCATACACAAGGGCTTTTACGGGGTCAATACCCACAAAGTTTATAATAAGGCCTATTAATGTAGCAATGGTTATTACACCATAAAAGCCATGTGCCCGTTTTAGCTTAAGGTTAAGGCTTGCCTTCCAGTTAAGCGCATCCGACACGGCATAAGCTGCAGAGCCCGAAAGCACCGGCACCGCAAGCAACCCCAGCCCTATAATTCCTATGGAAAAAATAAGCTTCGCTAAAAAACCAGCGTTGGGAAAAGTGTTTACCAAAGGCTCCAGCGCTTTGGCAGCATCGGCAGCTGTTTTAACATCGCGCACACCGCTGTTATGCAAAACCGTGGCCGCCACCAGTATTATGCTCCAGGTGGTTATCTCGCTAAACACCATGCCCACGGTGTTATCAATACGCATGCGGCGTATGTAAGCCCAGCTTATTTGCGGCTTACCTTGTTTTATTAAATGGGCCGCTTTTTCTTCCTCCACCTCCTGCGACGCTTCCCAAAAAAACATGTATGGCGAAATGGTAGTACCCAGCACGCCGGTTATAATAAACAAAAACGCAAAACTCAACTCAAAATGCGGTATTACCGTTGCCTTTAACACCTGCCCCCACGGTTGGTTTATAATAAAAACCGTAACAGGGTACGCAAGCAGCGTTAAAGCAAGCCATTTAAGTATTTTCGAGTATACGTTGTAGCTGGTAAATATTTCCAACAAAAGTATAACCACTGTAAACAATAAGGTAAGCACAATAAGTGGTACAGGCACCAGCAACTGTGCAGCGGCAGCCATAGCGCCAATATCGGCTCCAATGTTTATGGTATTGGCTATAACCACAAGCCACACAACAGCATACAATACGCCTTTACTGTAATGCTCCTTAACAATGGCAGCAATACCTTTGCCTGTAACAATACCAATACGGGCGCAGGCCTCCTGCACCGCCGTCATAAATGGCAACATGTACAGGGCTGTCCATAATTGGCCATAACCAAACTGGGCCCCTGTTTGGCTGTAGGTGGCAATGCCGGAGGGGTCATCATCTGCCGCACCTGTTGTTATGCCCGGCCCCAGTATTTTAAAAAACTTCCGCAGCCTGCTAACAGGTTTCTCTACTTGCTTTTTAACCATACGTTGTTTATTTTACCGCATTACCAGCACTAATGTACGGCACCTGCCGGTGACTCAAAATTATTTTACAGCTATTAATAAGCAGGGTGGCCTTATGGCAACGATATGGCAAATTCCCTGCCGCAAAATTTACAAAACGCTACTAACAGGTTGCAACAAATATTTGTACCGCTGTTTGGCAATGCCTTTCAACATCAACCAAAGTACTCTGGTGATTGATTTTTTTTTCTTCAGCAAAGCCAACATACAGGCGAACTCTTTTGTCATAAAATAAAAATCTGGCAAATTAAACCTGCCAGTTTTTTAACAGTCCTTAGGCGCATACATTAAATAAAACATGTATGTTTACTGCATTTAAAAATCAGCACCCCTTTAAAACCAGTTACATGAAGAAATTGTACCCACAGTTTGTCTCATTTTTTTTACTCGCCGCCTTGCTTTTTACAATTCAGGCATCGGCACAAATTACCACTGTTGCAGGCCGCCACTTTTATCTTGGCGATAGTGGCATTGCAGCAAACGCGGGCTTTTTCGGCCCTTATGCTATGGCCAGCGATACAAGCGGCAACCTGTACATTGTAACGTATAAAGATAACAGGGTCCGTAAAATTGATGCCACCACAAAAACAGTAACAACCATTGCTGGTACCGGGGTAGCAGGCTACTCTGGCGATGGCGGCCTTGCCACTGCCGCTCAGTTAAATTTTTATGGTGTATTACCCGGTATAGCTGTTGACAAAAGCGGCAATGTATTTATTGGCGATTACGGCAATAACCGCGTACGTAAAATTGATGCCACCACCCATAAAATAACCACCGTAGCAGGCATAGGTGTTGACGGATACTCAGGCGATGGAGGCATTGCCGTGGCAGCACAGGTAAGCGGCCCGGCAGGCATAGCCGTTGATACTGCCGGCAATGTTTATTTTGCCGATAACAATAACAACGTAATAAGAAAAATAACCGTTAAAACAGGTAAAATATCTACCGTTGCGGGCGATTATAACCAGGGAGGCACTTATGCTGGGGATGGCGGTGCTGCCACTGCTGCAGGCCTAAACAGCCCGGAAAGAATAGCCGTAGATGCAGCTGGAAACATTTATATAGCCGACCAACAAAACCTTCGCATAAGGAAGGTAACCGCCGCCACTAACATTATTAACACTATTGCGGGCAGTGGCTTGTTAGGCGTTAGCGGCGATGGCGGTGCTGCCACCAGTGCCACATTGGGTTACATAATTGGTATTACGGCAGATGCATCAGGCAATGTTTACCTGGCCGACCCAACGTACAACAGGGT
>CAZRDD010000103.1:0-12892 GCA_964598675.1 uncultured Parafilimonas sp. | reverse complement strand
ACTTTTTTTGGCTCAAAAGCAGTTACACTAACACCGAGTATCGAAGACGATAGCGTACACGTGCTTATAGGGGAAGAAGAATGGCCTATTTATCAACTGGGCGATGGTATTCAAACACTTATTATCTTATTATACCCGCTTTTCTTTAACCAGGGCAAACAACTGTTGGCTTTTATTGAAGAGCCTGAAAACTCCCTTCATCCAGGGTTACAAAGGCTTTTTTGGGAAACATTGATGCGGCCTGAGTTTGAGGATTTTCAATACTTTATCACCACCCATTCAAACCATTTTTTAGACATTACGCTGGACTTACCAAAAATTTCAGTGTATTCATTTGCGAAACTAAATGATAACAAATTCTCTATAACAAATGCATCAAACGCAAATAACAAAGTGCTTGATTTAATTGGGGTTAGAAATGCCTCTGTGTTTCTTAGCAATTGTACCATTTGGGTAGAAGGTATTACAGACCGGCTCTACCTGCGTAAATACCTGGAAGTTTATCAAAAACACCTGCTGGAAAACAAAGCAATCAATACACTATTCAGAGAAGACTTCCACTTCTCGTTTGTTGAATATGGCGGGGCCAACATCACCCATTGGTCGTTTGCAGAAGACGATGAACTTCAAAAAATAAAGAGCAACAGAATCTGCTCAAAAATATTTTTAATTGCCGACAGCGACAACACAGAAGAAAAAGCACATTCCAAAAAAGCTGAAAGACTAAAGTTATTAAAGAAAGAACTTAACGACAATCTGTACGTGATTGAGGGCAGAGAAATTGAAAACACTCTCAGCCCCAAAATATTGATAGACACAATAAAAAAGATGGAAGGGAGCAATAGCGAGCAAATATCTTGGGTTGATTCAAAGGTACAATACGACAAATATAAAAATAAGCAGATTGGCACTTTCATTGATGCACAGTTCACTGGATTAAAACGAAAGTACAAAGCTAAATATGGAACGATTCAACCTAAGTTGGAGTTTTGCAAAACAGCAACGGAGCTGATAACATCAATTGACGGCCTCAGTAGTGAGGGCCTTACTATTGCACAAAAAATTTACGCATTTATTAAAAGTTGCAATTAACTTACCCCATCACCCCTTTCATAATATCTACGCTGCGTTCCAGTTCCTCCGGGGTGGAGGAGGCAAAGCCTAAGCGCATGGCGTTAAGGCCCGTGGCGGCGTTTACCCATTTGCCGGGGGCAAGCTGCAGGCCTTTCGCCTGTGCTTTACCGGCCAGGGCAGCAACATCAATACCGGGGGCAAAATTGGCCCATACAGCCATGCCGCCATCGGGTACCTGCAGGGTAATACGGCCGCTTAACTGCTGCTGTAACAGGGTGCAAAACACATCGCGCCGCTGGCGGTAAATGCGCAGCGATTTTCGCAGGTGCCGCTGTATAACGCCCGTTTTAAGCAGGTCGGCCATGGCATTCTCCAGCATGGCATCGCCCTGGCGGTCAATAATGCGGCGCAGCAGGCCCAGGTGGTTTACTGCATCTTCGGAGCCCACAAGGTACCCCACCCTGAACGCGGGCGATACCGCCTTGGTAAACGAGCCGCAGTACAGCACCATGCCGCCCTCATCGGCACTGGCCAGCGGGGCCAGCGGCTTGCTTAAATAGTGAAAATCGTAATCGTAATCATCCTCAAAAACAATAAATCCATACCGGCTGGCCAGGTTAAGCAACTGCAGGCGGCGGTCGGCCCGCAGGCTTACCGTAGTGGGGTAATGGTGGTGGCTGGTAACATACACCATGCGTATGGTTTGCTGGCTGCAAATACGCTCCAGCGCATCCACGTCAAGCCCATGCTCATCGGTGGCCAGTTTTATAACGGTGGCGCCAGCCTGTACAAAATTCATTTCGGCGCCACTCCAGCCGGGGGCGCCTGCCACCACTTTATCGCCCGGCTGCAAAAAGCCCGTGCAGGCAAGGTACAGGCCCATAATGGTGCCACGGGTTATAATGATGTTGCGGTAGGTTATTTTTAGGCAGCGCGTTTCGTTTAAATAGTCCGCCAGTGCCTGCCGCAGGCGCAGGCTGCCCAGGTTATCGCCATAGCCCAAGCGTACATAGCGGTTGCCTTTGGTTAACTGGCTGCGGTAAGCCCTGGCAAGCTCCTCCACAGGGGCCAGCCGCGCATCGGGAAAGCCATCATCCAAATGCAGCATATCGGTGGATGTGATTAAAGCTTTTTGCAAATGCGGCAGCGGTGTAAACGCAAACCCGGCTTTTTGGGCGGGGTTAACAGGGCCACCTGTGTGGCCCACCAGCTTTTGATGCTGTGTTTCCGGCAGGTGGCGGGCCACAAAGGTGCCGCTGCCCACCCGGCTTTCAAACCAGCCCTGCGCCAGCAGCTCGTTATACGCCTGCACCACGGTTTTGCGGTGCACCTGCAGCAGTTGCGCCAGTATGCGCGTGCTGGGCAGGCGGTAACCGGGCTGCAGGCTGCCATCGCGCACCAGGGCCATCAGCCGGTTGGCTATCTGCAGGTACAACGGTTGCTTGTTTGCGGCATCTATGGTTATAAGCGTTGCTAAAATTGGTTGCATATTGCACAATTGGACTACCCATTATATTAAAACCGGACGACTGTTACCAGCCAATAAAGGTACATATTTGCACCACCAATCATTCCAAAAAATTAAAATCAATCAATATGTCAACAGTTTCCCCTCATTTAATCAGCAGCAGGCTGGCGAAGCGGTCAGTATTTGAGAGCGAGAGCATTTATGCTATTTTAGATGATGCGCTTTTCTGTACCATCAGCTACTCGGTTGATAACAGGCCGTACTCCATCCCCACGGCGTTTGCCCGGTATGGCGATAAGCTGTACATACACGGCTCGGTAGGCAGCCACTTCATCAGGGAGATTGAAAAAGGCATCCCCGTATGTATTTCGGTATCGCTGATTGATGATTTGGTGGTGGCAAAATCGGCCTTTCACCACTCGGTTAACTACCGCTCGGTAATTGCTTTTTCGCAGGCCGAAAAGGTGGACGACCCCGCCCTTAAAGAAGATGCCCTTAAGTGGGTGGTAAACAAAATGGTACCCAACAGCTGGGATTACCTGCGCCCCATGCAGGTAAACGAGGCCCGCAAAACCACCGTACTGGCCTTTGGCCTGCACGAGGCATCGGCCAAGGTGCGCACCGGCATGCCCGTTGACGATGAAGAAGATATGCAACTGCCCATTTGGAGCGGCCTTATACCGCTTATAAACAGGCGCGGCACCCCTGTGCCAGATGCATCAAGCACCGGCATTGCCGTGCCAGCACATTTACAGGGGGTGTAGGGGGGAGGTTGAAGGCATGGGCTGTTTCCCCCCAATGCCTTTGGCCTTAATCGCCCTAAACCCTGTACCCTGTTTTTTTACTGCTTATTCCGCAATATATTTTTTTTAAAGAGCAGCAAATGTGTGGATTGAAAAAGGAGGTGCTTTAAGCCGCAGGTGCCGTTGCCTGCGGCTTACCCCCCCCCTCCCCAACTAATATTTTCCTATTACCCGCTAATGTGCTTTCTTAGCCGTTTATTAAACGGCTATACCATGATATTTTATACCGAAGCAAGCATACAGCAGCTAAGCATACACAAAACAGGCAACAAACTAAACGACGACCCGCTGGTACTATCCGACGCGCCGATGGAGATAACCGATGAGGTGCTTAGCGGACTGCTGATGCAATACCTGCTAAACCCGTTTGAGAAAGTGCAGGAAATTTACCGGCTGTACCACCCCACTAACCAACTGGGCCTTAACGAAATATACCATTTTGCTGCAGAAATATTTGCCGCGCCGGAAACCTTTCACCAAAACACGCAGCAAATAGCGCGGCACCTGTACGATATTGCCAGCCATGCCCGCATAAAACCGGGCGAGCTTTACTTAGCCTATTTTAGCAAGGTGCAGGTGGAAGGCGAAATAACCGATGCTATTGGCATTTTTAAATCGGAAACAAAGGAGCCTTACCTTAAAGTGGCCTACGAGGATGCTGGTTTTCAACTGGAGTATGAAGAGCAAGCCATTAACATAAAAAAGTTAGACAAGGGCTGTATCATCTTCAACACCGAAAAAGAGCTTGGTTATAAAGTGGCCGTTACCGACCAAACAAACCGCACCGAGGCCGTTTACTGGGTGGATGATTTTTTAAAGCTTAAAATACGCAACGATGCCTACACCCAAACCCAAAACACCCTTAGCATTTACAAAACGTTTGTTACCGAAAAAATGGACGAAGAGTTTGAGCTGAACAAGGCCGATAAAATTGACCTGCTGAACCGCAGCATTGATTATTTTAAGGGCAAGGAAAGCTTTAATTTTGATGAGTTTGCCAACGAGGTAATAGGCCACCCGCAGGGGGCAGAATCGTTTAAGAAGTTTAAGTCTAAATACGAGGTGGAGTTTGATACGGAGATTGCCGACAGCTTCGATATTTCGGAAGCCGCCGTAAAAAAGCAGGCACGGGTATTTAAAAGCGTGCTAAAGCTTGACCGCAACTTTCATATTTACATACACGGCAGCAAAGAGCTTATTGAAAAAGGCTACGATGAGCAGGTGGGCAAACACTACTACAAAATATATTTTAACGAGGAAAGCTGATTTAATTTGAAAATGAGGCAATTTGAAAATTTGAAAATGAAACAGCCAGCCACACCAAATAAAACAATGCATCAACCCAAACCCGCCCACAAGCTAACTTGAAACGGGAGTTTAGGCCCAGATGAAACTGCGCAACTATCAGCAGCCAAAACACAAGCGTGTTGATACCAACGTATCACGCAACCATCCAAAAAACAAAGCTTGCGCAGCGAAGTAACAGGAGGCGCTGGCCCGGCGAAAACGCGCGGAGCGTTCGGGTTTCGCCTTGAATTGCGAAGCACATCATTGAGACCATTGAAAAAGACATTAATAACCGAAATAATTTTTTGTTACTTTTTGCATTAAGGCAAAAAGTAAGTTAAACGGCCCGCGCAGCAGGAAGCTGCCCGAAGCGGCGCAAGCCCGCAAGCTGATTAGAAACGGGTGGAGATGGAAAAAACAACGCAATTAAAGAAGGAAAAAGAAAGTTAAACCATGCATTTGCAAAACGCGCTAACTTAGCCGCAACAGCATGAAAGAGATAAGCGATATAATAACCGCATTTAAAGCCGCGCAGCAGCAAGGCAGGCAAACCGCCCTGGCCACGGTGGTGCATGTAGAAGGCTCATCGTACCGCAGGCCCGGCGCACGCATGCTGATAGAAGACGATGGCAGGCTAACCGGCGCCATAAGCGGTGGCTGCCTTGAAGGCGATGCCCTGCGCAAAGCCATGCTGGTAATGAGCCAGCAAAAACCCATGCTGGTAACCTACGATACCATGGATGACGACGCCAAACTGGGTGTAGGCCTGGGCTGCAATGGCATAATACACATATTGATAGAGCCGGTAAATACCGCCGGTGCACATAACCCGCTGGCCCTGCTGATGGCCGCCGCCAGCCAGCGGCAAACGGCGGTGGTGGTAACGCTGTTCAGCCTGCAAAAGCGCAGTGGGCCGCAACCCGGTACGCAGTTGTTGTACAGCGGCGGGGTGCTGGCTGGCAACCTTCCGCAGGCAGGGGAGTGGCCATTGCTGGAGGCTGATATACAGGAAGCACTCGCAGGCAATGCATCTGCCATAAAAAGCTATACCACGCACCAGGGCAGCATTACTGCGTTTATTGAGGTGCTGCCGCCACCGGTAAAGGTGGTGGTGGTGGGTGCCGGTAACGATGTAATGCCGCTTGTGGAAATGGCCGCCATTGTAGGCTGGGAGGTAACCGTTATTGATGGCCGCACCAACTATGCCACCCGCCAGCGTTTTGCCCGCGCCAAACAGGTATTGCTGGCCAAACCAGGCCAGGTGCTGGAGCTGGTGGAGTACGATGCCCAAACGGTGTTTTTGTTAATGACACACAATTACAATTACGACCTTGCCCTGCTGCAGCAACTGTTGCCGCAGCAGGTGGCTTATACAGGCGTTTTAGGCCCCGCTAAAAAGCTGGCGCGCATGCTGGATGAACTGGCCGAAAAAGGCATAGTACCCACGCCTGCGCAACTGGCCAAAGTGCATGGCCCTGCGGGCCTGGATGTGGGTGCCGAAACGCCCGAAGAAATTGCCCTTAGTATTATTGCGGAAATAAAGGCGGTGCTTGCAGGCAGGGATGCCGCCCCGCTGCGGCATAAAAAAAGGCCCATTCACCAGCCGTAAGTTTGTATAATGGATACTTGTGGAATAATATTGCTGGCTGGCGGCACCTCGGCAAGGCTGGGGCAGCCCAAGCAACTGCTGCAATACAATGGGTGCAGCCTGTTGCAGCACAGTGTGCAGGCAGCGTTGCAAAGCGGTGCAGGCCCGGTGGTGCTGGTAACGGGCGCGTATGCACAGCAGGTAAGCAGCCAGGTACAGCAGCAGGGGGTGCATATTGTATGGAACGAGCATTGGCAGCAGGGCATAGCCTCCTCTATAAAATGCGGTTTGCAAAGCCTGTTGGCCCTGACCCCCGGTATGCAGCGCGCGGCTTTTATGGTGTGCGATCAGCCTTTTGTTACCGCCAGCCTGCTAAGGCAGTTGCTGCAAACCAACATAGCCACCGGCAAGCCCATAGTAGCAAGCGCTTACGGCGGCACGGTGGGCATACCCGCTGTATTTGCCAGTAGTTATTTTAATTTGCTGATGCAGTTAACAGGCGATGAGGGCGCTAAAAAACTAATGCGCCAGCACCCTGGTAACCTTGCTACCGTGGCGTTTAGCCAGGGGGAAATTGATATAGATACGCAGGCCGATTACGATGCTTTAAACACCGGCGGACTGTAATAACATGCTTTTAAAACAATGAGGTTACACAATGAGAAAACTGTGTTTTGTAGTATTGATGGCCATGCAGGTAGTCTTTACCCTGGCGCGCCCGTTAAACGATACCGCTATGCTTAAACAAAAAGTGCTTGCCGTTTTTGCCACGCAGCCGCAGGGGTATTTTGCGGTGGCGTTTAAAAACCTTGCCACCGGCGAAACCTTTGGCATAAACGACCATGAGGTGTTTCATGCGGCCAGTACCATGAAAACACCGGTGCTGATGGAGGCCTACCGCCAGGCTGCCGCGCACAAGTTTTCTCTAACCGATTCCATTGTTGTGCATACCGATTTTGCGAGCATTTATGATGGCAGCCGGTATATGCTTGACAGCAGTACCGACAGCGAGCAAACCCTGTACCTGCTGGCTGGCACCAAAGTACCCATACACGACCTGCTTTTTAAAATGATTACCAAAAGCAGCAACCTTGCCACCAACCTTATTATTGAACTGGTGGGCGCTAAAAACGTAATGGCCCTGCTTAAAAAAATGGGCGTGGACGAAATACAGGTGCTGCGCGGGGTGGAAGATGATAAAGCCTTTAAAAATGGCATGAACAATACGGTAACCGCTGCCGGACTGGCCCATGTATTTGAGCTGCTGGCAAAGGGCAAAGCCGTTAATAAAAAGAGCAGTGCGGCCATGATTGATATTTTAACGCACCAGTATTTTAGGGATGTAATACCTGCCAGGCTGCCGCCGGGTACAAAAGTGGCCAACAAAAGCGGCTCTATTACGGCCATTTGTCACGATAGCGGTATTGTGTTTTTGCCCAACGGCCATAAATATGTGGTGGTGCTACTAAGCCGTGGCATACCCGATGAAGCCGTTGCGGCCGATGTGCTCTCCAACGTTAGCCGTATTATTTACGACTACGTTACGGCCCCATAATCCACTTTTTATTTTGCTACAAAACATACTCAAACAACTATTAAAACCAATTGCATGCATCTTTCAGCATTTAAAAAAGGCACCGCGGCCGTTTGGGCGGGCGAGGGCGATTTAAACGTAAAGGGCGCTGTTACAGCCCCTATTGTTAGCGGCGTAGCCTTCTCCTATACCAACCTTGATGAGTGGCACAACGTGGCTACCGGTAAGGCCGAAGGCTTTATTTACAGCCGTAATACCAACCCCACCGTTGCCGTGCTGGAAGAAAAAATTCGCGTGCTGGAAGGTGGCGAGGCGGCTACCAGTTTTGCTACGGGCATGGCAGCCATAAGCAATACCCTGTTTACGTTTTTAACGCCGGGCAAAAGGGTGGTATCGCTAAAGGATACCTACGGCGGCACCAGTAAAATATTTTTAGACTTTTTGCCGGTGTATGGTGTGCAGGTGCAGCTTTGCGATACCACCGACCACGAGCAGATTGAAGCCGAAATTGCCAAAGGCTGCGACCTGCTATACCTTGAAACGCCCACCAACCCTACGCTTAAAATAGTGGATATTAAACGGCTGGCCGCTGCGGCCACCAAAATGGGGGCGATAGTGGTGGTGGATAATACGTTTGCCACGCCTGTAAACCAGCACCCTCTGCAACTGGGTGCCCACCTGGTGCTGCACAGTGCTACCAAGTTTTTATGCGGCCACTCCGATGCGATGGGCGGTTTGCTGTGCGGCAAAAAAGAGCTGGTGCAAAAAGTTTACCAGTTCAGGGAGATTAACGGTGCCAGCCTGCAGGCCGACCCTGCCTACATGATTGCCCGTGGCATGAAAACACTGGAACTGCGTATTGAGCGCCAGAATGCCTCGGCACTTACCATAGCCCGCTACCTTAAAGCGCACCCCAAAGTGCAGGACGTATTTTACCCCGGCCTTGAAACCCACCAGGGCCACGATATAGCCAAAGCGCAAATGAGCGGGTTTGGCGGTATTATGAGCTTCTCGCTAAACGGCGGTTACGAACTGGTAAAAAAGATGCTGCCCAAACTTAAACTGGTACACCTGGCTGCAAGCCTGGGCTCGGTTAGTACGCTGGCTGGCCCGCCACGTACCACCAGTCATGTGGAACTTACGGAGGAGCAGCGCGCGCTGCTGGGTATACCGGAAAGCCTTATCCGTTACTCGGTAGGCATCGAAAACGTTGAAGACCTGCTGGCCGACCTTGAACAGGCACTGGCGGCATTGTAAAATATGGCGTTTTGTTTTTCACTGTACAGGCGCTTCGCGCAATTTTTCTTTTTCAACACATAGCCACAAAGGGGCAATAGGTACACATAGATTTGTTTGAAGATGGAGGGAATGACGTGTATTAAATCCCTAATCTATGTGTTACTATCTTTTCTATCCACCTATGTGTTTAACTATTTCGCGCAGGCGCGAAGCGCCCAGCCTACCCGCCTGCTAAAATAAATACAGCAGCAGGTAACAATATTTTCTTTCCCCATCCGTCTGCACAGTATGGCAGTCTGCCAATGGTGGTCTGCGGCACATACTAAACAAAACATTTAATGAAGCTTATACAAACGTTTGGCAAAAAACCTTTTGGGCAGCACCAGCAAAAAATACAGCAATCGCCCAATTACCGCGATAACAGCTTTCAAAACCAGCACCCCACCATTATGATGGCCGAGGGGTTTTCGTACACCAAAGGCATCTGGCAGTTTATTAATAAACCAAAAGATACCGAACCCTCCAAAACGCTGCCTTCCCTAAAGCGCAATTTAACGCAGGTACACACCTCCGCGCCAGTTATTACCTGGTTTGGCCATTCCTCTTACCTGGTACAGGTAAATGGTAAAAATATTTTGGTTGACCCCGTGCTTAGCGGCAATGCCTCACCCTTCTCGTTTACCACCAAAGCCTTTGCCGGGGCCGATGTGTATAAAGTGGAGGATTTTCCGCACATTGATGTGCTGCTGCTCACCCACGACCATTACGACCATCTTGACTATGATACGGTACTTAAGCTGAAGCATAAAACAACGCAGGTGGTTACTTCGCTGGGGGTATCATCGCACCTGGTGGCCTGGGGCTACAATGCGGCCACAATTACCGAGCTTGACTGGATGGAAACCTGCACGCTGCCCGGAGGCCTATCGTTAACAGCGGCCCCTGCAAGGCATTTTTCGGGCAGGGGGTTTGTGAGGGGCAAAACCTTCTGGTCGTCGTTTGTGCTTAAAACGCTAGGGCATATCCTTTACCTGGGCGGAGACAGCGGTTACGACACGCATTTTGCCACCCTTGGTAACCTGTTTGGTCCGTTTGATATTGCCCTGCTGGAGTGCGGCCAGTACAACACCCAATGGCCACAAATACACATGATGCCCGAACAAACCGTACAGGCCGCGTTTGACCTGCAGGCCAAACTGCTGCTGCCCGTACACTGGAGCAAATTCAGCCTGGCATTGCACCCCTGGGATGAACCGATTAAGCGTGTTACCGCGGCTGCACAGGCCCGCCGGTTGCCCGTAACCACCCCTATGATTGGAGAGGCGGTTACCCTTGGGGAGGCGTACCCGCAGGGGCAGTGGTGGCTGTAGGCGGTGGCATTTTTTACACTGTGCTTCCATCACTACAAACTACACACTACAAACTATAGACTACAAACTCTCTTACAGCTTTTAGCCGCCTGCGGCTGCGCGGGCCGTTTGCCTTACTTTTTTCTCTTAAAAGAAAAAAGTAACAAAAAAGTTCAAGGCGAAACCCGAACGCTCCGCGCGTTTTCGCCGGGCCAGCGCCTCCTGTTACTTCGCTGCGCAAGCTTTGTTTTTTGGATGGTTGCGTGATACGTTGGTTTTGATATGCTTAGGCTTTGGGAATCTGTCAGTTGCGCTGTTTCATCGTAGCCTAAACTCCCGTTTCAGGTTAGCTTGTGGGCTGGTTTCGGTTGCTGTTGCTTTGGTTTTATAGCTTGTTATTTTGGCTGTTATCGGTGGGCTTCGCGCATCAGTGTTATCAGAAAAATCAGATAAATCTTTGGTCCATTTTCAAATTGCCTAATTATCTAATTTTCAAATTGTGCTGCTTCGTTTTCAAATTGCCTTCATCACAAACAGCAGCGGGGCTTCCTGCAGCTTTCCCGCGGCGGCCTGCCTGAAGGCTGCTATATGGGGCTGCTGGTTGTGCAGGGTGAGGCCTTCCTGGTGTTGCCAAATTTCGTAAAATACAAACACATTGCTTTCGTCTATACTTACGTGCAGGTCGTACTTAATGCAGGCGGCTTCTTTACGGGTTTCTGTAACCAGGGTTTGCAGCAGGGCTTCTACTTCTGCGGTAAACTCCGGTTTGCTTTTAATAATGGCGGTAACGTAAACGTTCATGGTTAAACTTTATGGGGTAATGTAAAATAGTTTTTGCAAATGGGTGTTGTGGGCGGTGGTAAATATTGGCATTGCGCCGTAAAATACCCCGCTGTAAACACAGGGTTAAAAGTATCATTTTAATAGGTATCCCGGTATTTGTTATGTTTTTGTTTTAAAAAAAGGGGCAGCGTAAAAAGCGGGTGGTGCCGGCAACGGGTGGCTGTGGCCGCGGTTTATAGCGTTATTGTTCTCTCAAACGTACGCTTTACCCCAGGTGCGTAGTTTTGTTAAAATAATGTTAATCGTAACCTATAACCTCTTTCGTACGCTATTGGTTATATCTTTGGTATATGAAAGCAGATATACTGAACAAATACAGCAACACCGAGCCTACAAAAGCGCAGTTGGAAATTCTGCAGGTATTATGGAAGTTTGGCCCAAGCACCGTGCGTTTTGTAAACGACCAGCTTAACCAGCAAAAAGAGGAACCGCTAAGTTATACCAGCACCCTTAAACTGATGCAGATAATGCTGGAAAAAGAAATGCTGCTGCGCGATGAAAGTAACATGACGCATATATACAGCCCGGCACTGGAGGAACAAAAAACCAAGAAGGTGGTACTGGATAAATTTGTGGATACCATGTATGGCGGCTCGGTTAAAAACCTGATGCTGGAACTGCTGGGCAACGACAAAACAACCAACAAAGACTGGGATACCATTAAAGACTTGCTAAACAAACTTGATTAACACAAACCAAACCTATTGTTATGGCCTTTTTTACAGGTAATATTATACAGGCAATCTGCTGGACGTTGCTGCACAGCCTTTGGCAGGGCCTGCTGCTGGCAGTTGTTACCGGCGCTGTAATGGTGGCCTCAAAAAAGGCCAGTGCCGCGTTGCGCTACAGGCTGCTTTCGGTAATATTTGTGGCGTTTATAGTGGTGGCAGGGGTTACTTTTTATATACAGTTACAAAACGCGCAAGCCAATGTGGCCGGGCCTTTAGCTACAGTGGTTAATAATACGCCAGCACTTAACCAGCAAAATAATACGGCGTACCTGCCTGCACATACCGGCAGCAGCACCATACAGTTTTATGTAAACAACTTTATTGAGTATTTTAACACACATGCATCGCTTATAGTTACTGTTTGGTTCATCATATTTATGGCAAGGTGCGTAAAAATACTATCGGGCCTGGTGTATATACAACGCATACGGCATTATAAAACTGCCGCTGCCCCTGCGTTTTGGACAGAAAAAATTGAGGGCCTTGCCAGCAGCCTGCATATAAAAAGGCATATAACACTGTTGCAGTCTGCCATTGTAAAAGTGCCTGTGGTGGTAGGTTTTTTAAAGCCCACTATACTAATACCGTTAGGGTTGCTCAACAACCTTTCGCAGCAGGAGGTGGAGTCTATTTTAATACACGAGCTTGCCCATATACGCCGCAAAGATTATTTGTTTAACCTGGTGCAGTGCTTTATTGATGTGCTGTTCTTTTTTAACCCCGCCGTGTTATGGATATCGGCCCTTATACGCAGCGAGCGCGAAAACTGCTGCGACGATATTGCTATTAACGCCACACAAAACAAAAAGCAGTTTATACAGGCCCTGGTATCGTTTCACCAGTATAACAGCAACGCCGCCACGCAAGACGCCATGCCGTGTGCCGCTGGCAAGAACAAACTGGTAAACAGGGTAAAGCGTGTTGTTAACAACCATAACCATACTGTGCAACAAATAGCTATTGTTTTTTCCATTTG
>CAZRDD010000102.1:0-12975 GCA_964598675.1 uncultured Parafilimonas sp. | reverse complement strand
TAATAAAGGTTTCCTTGTTAATCTTTCTGCGCTGGTAAAGCTTGTTGATAATTTCAATATCGTAAGCGTATGAGGTTTCAAGGTGTATCTCGTTTTTAAGCGCTTCTTCTACAATAAACGAGAAATGTGAGCTTTTGGTGCAGTAACAGTAAAAATACTTGCCTTCGTATTTATGTTTGGCAAAAGCCTTGGCAAACATATCCTTGGCTTTTTTTATCTGGTTGCCAATTTTTGGCAGGTAGCTTAATTTTAAGGGGGTGCCGTATTTTTCTATCAGCGCTCTCAGGTCTACATCATTAAACTGCAGGTACCCGTTGTCATCAACGTCAAAATCATCTTGCGGAAAGTGGAAGGTTTGCTTCACCAGGTCGGTGTAGGTATTATTCATCCCCTTGGGTTCATTAAATTAAATGAAGAAAATTTTTTGCGGTACAAAAGTATAAGATTACACAAAATAACGGCATAAAAAAACCGCCCCGTTAAGCGGGACGGTTAATTATTTATTGCTATTACACGATGTAAGCAAAAGTTTGCACTTACTTAACAGTAGCAACAAGTGCTTTAAAGCTGGCTGGCTCATTCATGGCCATGTCTGCAAGCACTTTACGGTTAATATCAATGCCTTTTATGTTAAGCTTGTTAATAAACTCGCTGTAAGTTAAACCTTCTTCTCTTACGGCTGCATTAATACGCGCAATCCACAATTGGCGGTATTCGCGTTTTTTAAGTTTGCGGCCTACATAGCTATAGGTTAAACCTTTTTCAACAATGTTTTTGGCTACGGTATAAACATTTTTACGTTTACCATAAAAACCTTTGGCCTGGTCGAGTATCCTTTTTCTCCTTGCCCTGGATGCTACTGCATTTTTTGAACGTGGCATGATTTATCAGTTTAAAATTAGCTGTACAACGCACGGCTAACTATTTTTTAAAATTGGTTTATCTCCCTGAATGTGTTTTTTGTAAACCCCGCATAAGGGAAGTCCGGGGCGGCGTAAAGGTTTATTTCAACCTTAATAAACGCATAACAAAATCCTTATTAGGGGCACCAACCACGCCTTTTTGACGTAAAGCCCTTTTGCGTTTTTTAGATTTTTTAGTTAGAATGTGCCTTTTAAATGCGCGCTGAAAGGTAATTTCACCTGTGCCTGTTACTTTGAAGCGCTTTTTTGCGCTTGAGTTTGTTTTTACTTTTGGCATAAATTAATAATCTGCTTAAGATTACACCCTGCTGGCGGCCCCGAACAGACGGGACACTTGTTGAGCCTTATGGGAAAATTTGGGCTGCAAAGGTAAGGGGTATACTAATACAAAGTAAATAATTTATTTACTAATTTATTCAGGCGGGCGAATGTAAACATAATTTTGAAGGCCAGTACGTTTCGACTTCTGTTAGCTGGTTACCGTTTTGTTGCATTGAACAGGCTTTTGCTGACTGCTAATATAACACACTTTTTGGGAGAGGAGGGAGATGATGCCAGTAGATTTAAAAAAAGCAAGCTTAATCCCGGAGGTTTTGTAAGCAAAATAACCACGCCTGAACGCAGCTATTTTGCTTACAAAAAATAGTTGTTTTAGCAAAGCCATCTTTCCTGAAACTGGCCAAACTCCTTTTGTATGCGCTTGAAGTTTTTATTGTAAGCAATGTACCTTATTTTTAAAGGGGCATGGCTGCCTGCCTTGTAGGCCGATTGGTTGAAGGGCTTGTTTTCCCTTGCATATGCAGCAAGGTTCATTTTGTGTATGTGCATCTCGTGCCTCAGCTCATCAATTTCGGCGCGAAGGCTAACAAACTCTTTGTCAAACTCCTCAATACCTCTTTTTACTTCGGGTTCATTTCTTTTTTGAGCCAGCTCATGCAGGTAATCCTCAAATATCCTTAGAAAAGTTATATCAGCATTCATTTCTGCAATCCAAAGGCGGTATCTCAGGTGCAGCGCCATAACGGTTGGGGTTCCCGGCATATTACATAAGTTTCAACAAATTTATTACAATATGTGTAAACATAAATATTAAAGCAATAAAATATTACGAATTGATTTTGTGTACTTTATACACAATTATTACCCGGTAAACGTTAAATTAACCAAATATGGGCGCACGTACAAAGCCGGGTTTAAAAAAGAGCATATTACCCCCAAACCCGACTTTAACATATTGGCCAGGTTGGGGTTATAAAAAACCGCAGCGTTTTACCCCAGTATACTGTCGTGCCTAAAAACCCAGGGGATGAACAGGCATGCAAGGCCGCCAATAATTGCTTGTGTGCCGGTAACAAGCACCCTGAAATGCATTGGAACAGTACCCATTACCGTTTGCCGGTAGGCCAGGCCAAGATATATTATGGCCAATGTTATAATTACAACAAGTACCCGGTAAACGTTGATGCCCCTTTTTAAGTAATGCACCAGCAGGTAAAAAACAATACCGCAGGTAAGGCTTAATAAAATTGAACCAAAAACAATTACCGTAACATCTATGCCCGTAAACTCATAAAACTGGGTAATACCACGGTAAGTAAATACAAAAAGTATGTTGGCAACTGCTGCGATAATACCTGCAAACAGGCCACCCAATACGCATCTTGACAAATCGCTTTGTTGATAATCGTAGTTCATACAGCAAATTTTATAATGAGGATAATAAAAGCAAGCAAGCAACTAATACCAGGCAGGTAATTGATAATTCCGGCGTTTCATACAGCAATCGTATAATAATTTCCAGGCATTATAAAGGTACTATTATTTATTACTAAAACCCAAGTGAAATTTTTGGGGGCATAACGTCAGCTTGCCTGTATCTTGCACATGGCATCAGTTGTCTTCAGAAAGTCTACAAATTCGCCTCGTTATCTTTCCATAAATATTATAAAACCTTCATTATGAAAAAAGCGATTTTCTTTTGCATTGCCATAGGTTGTACACAGCTGATACAGGCCCAGGATAACAGCGGCTACCACGTAACCAAAACCTTTCATATAAAAAGCGAAGGTTGGTGGGATTATATTGCTGCAGACCCGGCTTCAAACAGGCTGTATGTGTCGCATGGCGGCCAGGTAAACATCCTGGATAAAAATACGGGTGATTCCATTGGTGTTATTCCAAATACCACCGGGGTGCATGGCATAGCTTTTAACCAGGAAGCAGGCAAGGGTTACACCAGTAATGGCAGGCTGAATAATATAACCATTTTTAACCTTAAAACGGCTGAAATACTTGGCCAGGTGGCAACCGGCCAAAACCCTGATGCCATTATGTACGATGGTTATTCAAAAAAAGTAATTACCTGTAACGGCCGCAGTAACGACCTTACTTTTATTGATGCTGCTACCGGTACGGTTACCGCAACAGTAGCTGTGGGTGGTAAACCAGAGACTGCCGTAAGCAATAACGCTGGTAAAATATATGTAAATATTGAAGATAAAAATGAAATAGCTGTTATTGACATTGCTGCGGCAAAAGTAATAGCCCGGTGGTCGCTGGCACCGGCAGAAGGCCCCACAGGGTTGGAAATTGATAATGAAACCCACCGCCTGTTTGTGGGCTGCGAAAAAATGCTGGTAGTGGTGAATGCTGAAACTGGTGCCATTGTTGCTAAACCCGTTATTGGCGATGGCTGCGATGGAGTAGGGTTTGATGCTAAACGTAAGCTTATTTTTGCTTCTTGCGGCGAAGGGGTGCTTTCTGTTATAAAGGAAGAATCTGCAGATAAATATGTTTCTTATAAAAATGTGCCTACAAAAAAAGGTGCAAGAACTATTGCAGTAGATGCCTCAACACATGCCGTATATATGCCCACCGCCGATTTTCAGCCGCAGGCAGAGGGTGCTAAGGGCAGGCCTAATATGGTGCCCGGCTCTTTCCAGGTAGTGGTTGTAGAAAAGTAGGTTATTTAGTTGAATCGTAATAATTGTTGAAGCCATCCGGGTATGTACTTGTTTAAAAAACAATGCTATACGGATGGCTTTCTCGTTTTTACATACCGCTTATTAGGGTAACCTGGCTTATGGTAGACCTTTTACGAAAATTAATAGCAAATTCGGGTAAGCACAGTTGGTTCGGCAGGCAGCATGCTAAATGTAAAGCCTCTTTTTTTGTTGTTTATCAAAACACCCGTTAACCTGGTAAACTGGTTTATTGCGGGGTTAATGCTATAATATGGGTGGGTTATACAAGTGTCGTAATATTTTAATGTGCTGCTTCTGCCTTTATTGGCATGCAAAAATGCAGTGGTGCTGTTATATAACCGCAAACACTCCAATAATATTTTTTTGCTTTTAATCTGCTCATAATCAATAGTATATATTTTTTTGTTGAAGTTGTAATTTTCAACAGCCAGTTCGTTGTTACTACCTGTAATAATATCCGGGTAGCCATCTCCGTTAACATCTTCAATTAAAAGGCGGTTACAATTAAGCAACGACAACCCGCTTATTGCATCCTTTTCTTCAATCAGGCCAATACCCGTGTTGTGAAATACAACGACTGCGCTGCTGTGGCCAGATGCAGTAATAAGGTCTGGTAACCCATCTTTGTCATAATCAACCCATTGTGCGTCATATATATTGCCGGCAGTTACCAGCGCTGGGCACACAACATCTGTAATATCGGTAAAATTACCTTGTCCGTCGTTTTGCAAAATATATCCGCCTGCCTGCCAACTATTTAACTGGCGCAGCTTTGTGCCAATAAACAAGTCTATGTCGCCATCTGCATCATAGTCGGCAGCAGTTATGCAGGTGTGAATTTTGGTATCGGCCCATTGGTAAGGCAATGCTTTTTTTGCAAGTGTAAAACAATTGTTATGGGTATTTATATATAGCCGGTCTGGCGGGTTGCAACATTCACCCATGCCGGTTGTATTGCCACATAAGTAAAGGTCAACAAAGCCATCACCGTTTACGTCGGTAAATATGGCTGATGATGAGATGAAATCCTCTGCACACAGGTTTGCCTGCAACGTAATATCTTCAAATGGTAAACTGCCTTTATTCAACAGTATTTCCTGTTGGCCCAATTTGCTGCATACAAACAAATCAGGCAACCCGTCCCGGTTTATATCACCAACAGCAATACCTGCACCATCAAAGCTGCTATGTATTTCTGCAAGATTAGTTTGTTTTATGGAGGTTAAAATGTCTTCAAACAAAACAGGCTGGTTTACAACAAAGGCCTGCACGTTGCTATGTTTTTTACATGCAGTACAACTTACTAATAATAGTACGTATATGGCATAGCTAACGCAGGCTTTCCGCGGTTTATTGGGGATACGCATTTATAATTCTATGGTTGTTTATCGGGTAATCCAAATATATGGCTTTCCATTAAACGTTGCTTATTGTTCTGCCGAACTTTTTTTTCAAGCTTCGTAAATAAAAAGTGTACTTGTTACAATTATATTTATGGTAACTAACTCGTTTATTTGCTATTTTCACCCTCTATACTGCCATGCCAATGAAAAAAATGATGTACGCCTGCGCTATTGCCATTGCTATTTTAACCGCTGTTAATTGGCATGCGGGTAAAAGTTTTACTGCATCTACCGTGTTAAGGCCTTCTGCTAAATTATCTAACAGTTTTTATACTGGTAATAAAGCACCGCTTCAGCCACTGGCGTTTATAAAATTGCCGGTAGGCAGTGTTACCCCAGGTGGCTGGGTGCGTACTTACCTGGAGCGTCAGCGTGATGGCTTAACGGGGCATTTGGGCGAAATAAGTGCCTGGCTTGATAAAAATAACAATGCATGGTACAGCGGCAACGGCCAGGGTGACCATGGCTGGGAAGAAGTCCCTTACTGGCTTAAGGGCTATGGAGACCTGGCTTACCTGCTTAAGGATGAGAAGATGATAGCCGAAACCAAAAACTGGTTGAACAAGGTTTTTGAAAGCCAGCGGGCAGACGGATTTTTTGGGCCGGTAAACCTTGAAAAATCTCAAAACCATCCACAGGGCTTGCAGGATATTTGGGCCAATATGCTGATGCTGTGGTGTATGCAGAGTTATTACGAATACAGCAAAGACCAAAGGGTTATTACGTTGATGGACAGGTATTTTACATGGGAAAGCAACGTGCCAGACAGCGTTTTTTTAAAAACCTATTGGGAAAACAGCAGGGGTGGAGATAACCTTTACAGTGTGTACTGGCTATATAATATAACTGGCAACCCTAAGCTGCTTACGCTGGCAGATAAAATACACCGTAATACTGCCAACTGGATGCAAAAGAGCAGCCTGCCCAACTGGCACAACGTTAATATTGCCCAATGCTTTAGGGAGCCTGCCACCTATTACATGCAGCACAACGACTCCGCCTTTTTAAATGCCACATATAATAACTTTTGGCTGATAAGAAATTTATACGGCAACGTGCCGGGAGGCATGTTTGGGGCAGATGAAAATGCAAGGGAGGGTTACACCGACCCAAGGCAGGGGGTAGAAACCTGTGGCATGGTGGAACAGATGGCGAGCGATGAAATACTGGCGCGCATTACTGGCGACCCTTTTTGGGCCGACCATTGCGAGGAAGTGGCTTTTAACACCTACCCCGCAGCAGTAATGCCCGATTTTAGGTCGCTCCGCTACATAACTTCACCAAATATGGCTGTAAGCGACAGTACCAACCATAGCCCCGGTATTGAAAACGACGGGCCTTTTTTAATGATGAACCCGTTTAGCAGCAGGTGCTGCCAGCACAACCATGCACAGGGCTGGCCTTACTATGCAGAAAATATGTGGATGGCCACGCCGGATAATGGCCTTGCTGCCATGTTGTACAGCTCCAGCCAGGTAACTGCGAAAGTGGGTAATGGAGAAACAGTTGCTTTGCAGGAAGAAACCCATTACCCGTTTGATGATAAAATAACCATTACTGTTACTGCTGCAAAAAATGTAAAGTTTCCGCTGTATGTAAGAATACCAGCATGGTGTACCAATGCAACCATAAAGATAAACGGCGTGGTTACAGATAACACACCAACCGCTGCTACTTACACAATGGTAGAAAAGGCCTGGAAGAGCGGAGATAAGGTGGAAATAACTTTCCCCATGCAGCTTGCGGTTAAAAAATGGGAGCAAAACAAAAACAGCGTAAGTCTTAATTACGGGCCACTTACCTTCTCCCTTAAAATACCGGAGACTTATAAAAAAGAAGACAGCCGTTCGGCCGCAACATGGGATTCAAAATGGCAGCCCAACGCAGATGCATCTAAATGGCCTGCATACGAAATTTTTCCCGCTGGTAAATGGAACTATGGCCTGCCATCCGCAGGGTTAAGCAATGCTAACCTTGCGCAGGCTTTTACAGTTAAACACAAGGCCTGGCCAGCAAATAATTTTCCGTTTACGGCAGATGATGTGCCCGTTTACATTGAAACAACCGGGGCGCAAATACCCGGCTGGGGCCTGGATAAATATGGGCTGTGCAGCCCCTTACCGCAAAGCCCGGTTACTGCAGCCACCCAAACAGAGAAAATTGAGTTAATACCTATGGGGGCAGCCAGGCTTCGTATTAGTGCATTTCCTGTAATTAAGTAGTGCAATGGGGTGGTTATATTTAGCATTTTCTTTTGAAAATGAGGAATAAAATTTGTTTGTTTTGCGGTTTCAATAACCATATTTTTACCCCTTGCTGCCGGGGTTTTAATAGTACTATGTTACATCTTTCTAAACCAAAATATCCCGCTTAAAGGGTTAAAGCAACTGAATATGAAAAGAACAGTTTTTTTGTTTTTATTAGGCCTGGTATCGTTTGTTCAGCATGGGGATGCCCAAAAAGAGAGGGGCGTGTGGAGTAAGGAGAAAGCCAATGAATGGTATAAACATTATGGATGGCTAAGGGGCGGTAACTTTATACCGCACACAGCTATAAACCAGCTGGAGATGTGGCAGGCCGAAACCTTTGATACCGCTGCCATAAACCTCGATTTGGGTTATGCACAGTCCGTAGGGTTAAACTGTATGCGTGTGTTTTTGCACCATGCTGCCTGGGAGGAAGATAAGGACGGGTTTAAGCAGCGTGTAGATACCTACCTGAAAATTGCACAAAAGCATGGTATTATAACCATTTTTGTTTTTTTTGACGATTGCTGGAACGATACCTACCATGGTGGTCTCCAACCTGCCCCAAAAACAGGCATCCATAATTCCGGCTGGTTGCAGGACCCTGGTAAGCTTATATACAATGATGCCGCAATTGTTACCACGCTTGAGGCGTACGTTAAGGATGTACTCACCACGTTTAAGAACGACAACCGCATTTTGTTGTGGGATTTGTATAACGAGCCGGGTAACAGCAGCTATGGCAATAAAAGCCTGCCATTGCTTAACAAGATATTTCAATGGGGCAGGCAGGTAAACCCATCACAACCATTGTCTGCGGGGGTGTGGTCAACCAACCTGCCAGATTTAAATGCTTACCAGTTGTCTAACTCAGATGTTATTACTTATCACGATTATAATAATGCATTGGTTCATACAAAAACCATTGATTCGCTGCAGCAATATGGCCGCCCGCTGGTTTGTACCGAATATATGGCGCGTACCCGCGACAGCCGGTTTGATAACATCATGCCCCTGTTAAAAGAAAATAAGATAGTTGCCATAAACTGGGGCCTGGTTGCAGGTAAAACAAATACCATCTACGCCTGGGATGCCCCCATGCCTGGCGGCGAGGAGCCCAAAGTTTGGTTTCATGATATTTTCAGGCCAGACGGTACCCCCTTTAGCGAAAAGGAAATAGCGTTAATAAAATCGCTTACAGCCGATCCTGTAATCGAGAAAACCGTGCACAAATCAGGCAAAAAAGTCATTAAAAAGAAGAAGAAGAAAAAGCATTAAATAAAATGCGCAGTGCTGCATACCTGTAAAAGGCAGTTAAGCACGCATTTAACTGTATTTTAAAGGGCGATATAGATGACTTTTTACGGCAAGTTATCTATATCGCCCTTTATACGTTTGGGGTTAATAGGGGTGGCCCTCCTTCAAAAATATTCAGCCAGTTTTCTGTTTTGGTGTTTAAGGCTTCACCAAAGCCCAATAGCCTCCATCTGCCAATTTTTACCCTGCCAATACGCCAGCCTGCCAACCCTTAACAGTCAATCCTCCTTTTCTGCCATTTTTTCATTTGCCGTATGCATGGCACAATGATTGACAACATAAACTGGTAAAAACTTGATTACTAACCTTAAAGTAGCATAAATATATGGCAAAGATCATAGGAATTGACTTAGGTACTACCAACAGTTGCGTATCGGTTATGGAAGGCAATGAGCCCGTTGTTATAGCCAACGAGGAAGGCCGCCGCACAACCCCTTCTGTTGTAGCGTTTTTAAAGAATGGCGAGCGTAAAGTGGGCGACCCCGCAAAGCGCCAGGCCATTACCAACCCGCATAACACCATCATGAGCGTTAAACGTTTTATGGGCCGCCGTTATGATGAGGTTACAGAAGAAATTAGCCACTGGAGCTATAAAGTGGCAAAAGGTGACAATAATACCGTTCGTGTTGACATTGATGGCAGAATGTACACCCCACAGGAAATTTCGGCCATGATTCTTCAGAAAATGAAGAAAACTGCTGAAGATTACCTGGGCCAGGAAGTTACAGAAGCGGTTATTACCGTACCTGCATACTTTAACGATGCACAACGCCAGGCTACCAAAGAAGCTGGTGAAATTGCAGGTTTAAAAGTACGCCGTATTGTAAACGAGCCTACAGCAGCAGCGCTTGCCTATGGCCTTGATAAAAAACATATTGACCAGAAGATAGCCGTGTTTGACCTTGGTGGCGGTACATTCGATATTTCTATCCTCGATTTGGGTGATGGTGTATTTGAAGTAAAAAGCACTAACGGTGATACTCACCTGGGTGGTGATGACTTTGACAAAGTGATTATGGACTGGTTGGCTGAGGAGTTTGGGAAAGAAGAAAACATTGACCTTCGTAAAGACCCTATGGCATTACAGCGCCTCAAGGAAGCATCTGAAAAAGCAAAGGTCGAATTGTCTTCATCCAGCGAAACAGAAATAAACCTGCCATACATTACTGCTGTTGACGGCGTGCCAAAACACCTGGTAAAAAAACTTACCCGTGCTAAATTTGAGCAACTGAGCGATAACCTGTTTGCAAGGTGCTTAAAACCATGTGAAGCCGCATTAAAAGATGCAGGCTACAACATTTCACAAATTGATGAAGTAATATTGGTTGGTGGTAGCACACGTATACCTAAAGTACAGGAAATTGTAGAAAAATTCTTTGGCAAAAAACCAAACAAAGGTGTAAACCCCGATGAAGTGGTTGCCATTGGTGCAGCTATACAAGGCGCGGTATTAACCGGTGAGGTTAAAGATGTACTGTTGCTGGATGTTACCCCTCTTAGCCTGGGTATTGAAACCATGGGCGGTGTAATGACTACCATGATAGCCAGCAACACAACCATACCAAGCAAAAAGACTGAAATATTTTCTACTGCCAGCGATAACCAGCCTGGTGTTGAAATACATGTTTTGCAGGGCGAAAGGCCAATGGCTGCACAAAACAAAAGCCTTGGCAGGTTTCAGTTGGCTGATATACCACCAGCACCACGCGGCGTACCAAAAATTGAAGTAATATTTGATATTGATGCTAACGGTATTTTACATGTTAGCGCTAAAGACCAGGGTACTGGCAAGGAACAAAAAATACGCATTGAAGCGGGCAGTGGTTTAAGCAAGGAAGAAATTGAAAAAATGAAAGCCGAAGCCAAAGCCAACGAAGCTACTGACAAGGAAGCCCGTGAAAAAGTGGAGAAACTTAACCAGGCCGATGGCTTGATTTTCCAGACCGAGAAACAATTGAAGGATTTTGGTGACAAGATACCTGCTGATAAGAAAGGTGTAATTGAAGGTGCTTTGGCCAAACTTAAAGAAGCACACAAGAGCCAGGACATCAGCAGCCTTGACAAAGCCCTTGCAGAGTTAAATACTGCATGGACAGCGGCCAGCGAGGAGTTGTACAAAGCACAGCAAGGTGGCGCTCAGCCAGGTGCAGAAGCGCATGCCGAGGCACAGCCCGGCAACGGAGAAACTGTAACTGATGCCGAATTTGAAGAAGTAAAATAAGAGGCTGGAACGACAGAGACAATACAAAGGTTGATGTAAAAATCCCGGTTACCGAAAGGTTTCCGGGATTTTTTTTTGCTTTAGTCTTAAGCGATTTTATAGCAGAAACAAATTATACAGTAGCTTGCCGTAAAAATTTGCCGCATGAAAAAAGTGCTTGCAACTGTCAGCTTCATTTCGTTGTTTGTTTCTGTATATGCAAAAGTGCAACTGCCTGCTGTTATTGCCAGTAACATGGTTTTGCAGCAGCAAAGCAGTGTAAAACTGTGGGGCTGGGCCGACCCTTCGGAAAAGATTAGCATCACGACTTCCTGGAACAATAAAACAGATTCTGTAATAGCTGACCCTTCAGCCAATTGGTACATAAACATTCAAACGCCTGCGGCAGGCGGCCCATATACAGTTACAATAAAAGGTAACAACACTATTGTACTTGAAAATGTGTTAATTGGTGAGGTATGGGTGTGTTCGGGGCAAAGCAATATGGAAATGAGTTACGGATGGGGCCTGCCAGATGTTAAGGCCGAACTGCCAAAGGCGCTCAATAACAATATTCATTTTTTTACGGTGAACAAAGCATCTTCTTCCTCTCCCCAGGAAAATTGCAGGGGGGAGTGGGCTGTATGCGATTCCAATACATTAAAATCATTTAGTGCAGCCGCGTATTTTTTCGGCAAGAAACTCAACAGCAGCCTTAATGTGCCAGTTGGCCTTATAAACACATCCTGGGGTGCAACCGCGGCCGAAGTATGGACACCCGATTATCTTGTTAACAGCAACCCTGTATTAAATGAAGCCGCCGGTAAAATAAAGGCAAACCCCTGGTGCCCCATAAAACCGGGCAGCCTTTATAACGCTATGATTGCACCGTTGGTTAACTACAACGTTGCCGGGGCTATTTGGTACCAGGGCGAAAGCAATACAGGCACAGCCAACAGCTACCAGGAGTTGCTCACCACCATGATAGGCGCGTGGCGCACAGCCTGGCATAAAAATCTGCCTTTTTATATTGTACAAATTGCGCCGTTCCGTTATGGTAATAACAACATAGCCGCCTTATTAAGGGAGCAGCAGGCACAGGTAATGCAGTTTGCAAATACTGGCATGGTTGTAACTAACGACCTTGTTGATGATACAAATGATATTCACCCGAAAAACAAGCACGAAGTAGGTTACAGGCTTGCTAACTGGGCGTTGGCAGAAACCTATCATGTAGCGGGCATCAATTATAAAAGCCCGCTGTACAAAAGTATTGAGGTTGATAAGGACAAAGTTACCGTAAGCTTTTACAATGCAGAACAAGGCCTGGTTGCAAAGGCCAATATACCCAACCAGGTATACGTAGCAGGTGCAGATAAAATATTTTATCCCGCAGAAATTAAAATGGATAAAGGCTTATTAACCGCCTGGAGCAAACAGGTTAAACAACCCGTGGCAGTGCGTTACGCCTTTAGTAATACAGCGCTTGCGGCTTTATTCAGCAGCAATGGTTTGCCTGTAATACCCTTTAGAACAGATGATTGGGAGGTGGATACATCACCCGTAAAATAATAGGCGAGGAGCAATAGCTTAATCAATTATGCTATGCCATATTTAACGGCAAAGGCCACTACTTCTGCCATGTTTTTTGCATTTAGCTTACGCAATATATTTTTGCGGTGCGATTCTACTGTAAGATAGCTGAGGCTCCTCTTGTCTGCTATGGTTTTAGTATTGTCGCCTTCAGCAATATGCTTAATAATAGCAATTTCGGTTTTGGTAAGTTTATATTGATTTACAAAATCGTTTGTTGGCAATGCAGCAGGTGTTAAAACAGTGGTTGGCAGGGGCGGGGGAATAAGCACTTTTTCGCCATTTTTAACCTTATTAAGCACCTCTTTC
>CAZRDD010000101.1:0-13034 GCA_964598675.1 uncultured Parafilimonas sp. | reverse complement strand
TTTATGCCTTATGCTGAATGCACGCAGGGAATCGTTGTTAACTGCTGCCAGTAATAGTTTTTCCCCCTTGGGTAGTGTAACCAGTGCCATATCTTTTACATCGCCTTTTAAAATAAAACCGCTTTTAACCGCAGGCACCTGTGTAAATGTTTTGCTATTGCTGCCGCGCAAAAAGCAGCCATACGAAGCATCGTACCGGCCTGTTAAAACATCGGTTTGATAATCGTTGCCTGCCAGCAAAATATCTTTATATCCATCATTATCCACATCATCGCAAACAATGGCATTTACCGGGGCAAACTGTGCTTCCACAGGCAGGGCATGTTTTACAAATTTGCCATTGCCCACATTCTCAAACCAGCATGTCCTGGTTTCTTCGCAGGTATATTTTAAGGCACTGTCTTTAGCCTTGCCTTTAAAAATATCATCTACTGTTGCGTGTGCATAATCCTTATGATACAGGAACTGCTTTTTAATGGCCGGGTACTGGCTGGAAAGCTGCCCCCTGCTGAATGCCGGGTATGAATGTTTTTTACCCTCATCATCCTTTATGTAATAAAACATAATGGGTTCTATAATCCCGTTTTTATCCAAATCGGCGGCATACAGTTCCATGGGTGTGGCTGCACTTACATTGTACTCGCAGTTAAGGCCCAGGTTGCCGGCAACAAAATCAATATCACCATCATTATCAATATCAGTGGCAACCATGCTGCGCCACATGCCGTTCATCTGGGTTAGACCGGTTGTGTTGGTTACCTCATTTAAACGGCCTTTGTTGTTTTTAAAAAAACGTATAGGCATCCATTCGCCAGCAATCACCAAATCGGGTTGCTTATCATTGTCTATATCTGCCCACACAGCAGCGGTAACCATGCCTGGCCGCTCAAGCTGGGGACAAACCTTTTGGGTAACATCAGTAAAAACACCTTTATTGTTTTGCAAAATATAGCTGCGCGGGGGCAAAGGGTATTGTTTGGAAACCCTGCCGCCGATAAACAAATCCATATCGCCATCACCGTCAAAGTCTGCGGCAGTAACGCAGCCTGCTATGGTTGTTACTGCGGCGGGTATGGCATTGGCCTGTAAACTAAAACCGCCTTTCCCATTATTGATGTACAGCCTTGGTTTATAGTAACTGCTGTTTTCTTCGTACTGTACATCGCCCGATGTTACCAGCAAATCCATATCGCCATCGCCATCTGCATCAAACAACAGGCAGCCCATATCTTCCTCCATCTTTATACTATCCACCAGGTTTTTACCAGTAAAGGGTTGGTTTTTTTGCTGTGTAAAAACTTTACCCGAATAGTTAACAGCACCGCCTATAAAAAAATCAGTTTTGCCATCTTTATTTATATCGCCGGTGGTAATAAACGGCCCCAATTGCGAATACTTATGCGGCAGCAACCGTTGTGCAGCAAAGTCGTTAAAAATGTTTTCGTGGTGCTGGTATGATATTCCAGAGGAAGCTGTAACATCCAAAAAAAGCTTTGCAGTATCGGGTTTTATAATCGTTGTATTGTTTACAGCATTCTTCCACGAAAGGGTGATAAAACTGTCTGCAACTATGTTTGTAATGGTTTGCTTTTTATTGTCGGGCCATATTACCGCCAGCGAATCAACGCGGGTATATTTGCCTAAGCCAAAAAGCAGTTGCTGGTCTACCGATGAAAAATAGCCCCGCACGGGGTTCTCTTCCTGCATTTGCACAGTACCATTGTTATAAACATATACTTTGGTACCAAACCCGCGTTTGTTTAAAGTATCCCCATCCAGCTTAACACTTAAAAAATGGTTAGCAATGGCCTTATTTTTTTGCACGGTGTTATTAATAAACACAAATGCCTGCTTGTTTATATTGTTTACAACAAGGTCTAAATCTCCATCATTGTCAAGGTCGGCATATACAGCGCCGTTGGACATTGATGGCTCGTTAATACCTGCTTTTGCTGATGCATCGGTAAACGTATAATCATGGTTATTAAGGTATAAATAATTGGGCAGGGTAATATGGTTTAGCTCCGCCAGTCGCTTTTTTATAATGCTCTCCTGCTCCGCCCTGCTCTTGTTGCTGTTAAATATTTTACTTGTAAATTCAAGAAAATCGGCATTGATAAAATCGCGCCCTATGCCATTGGTAATATGTATATCCTTCCATCCGTCATTATCAAAATCGGCCAGTAAAACGCTCCAGCTCCAGTCAGTTGCATCAACACCTGCCAACTGACCAATTTCGCTAAAAAACGGTATACTGGTATCGCCCGTGCTAAAGTTGCCATTGTTTATTTGAAGCATGTTGCGTACAAACTCAGGCTCATACCCCATGCCCCGTTCGGCCTGGTAGCGCTCATAGTTCATAAAGGAGAAAGAAGTCTTTTTTCTTTCGTTGTTTTCGGGCAGCATATCCAGCGTCATAACGTCGGGCAGGCCATCGTTATTGATGTCAGCAGCATCAGCGCCCATGCTGGAGTAGCTTTGATGCTGCATGGCGTTGCGTATACAATTGGTAAATGTACCGTTGTGGTTGTTCAGCCAAAGTTCGTCGTTTGATAAAAAATCGTTTGCCACATATACATCTGGCCATCCGTCATTATTCAAATCACTTACAGCAACGCCTAAACCATAGCCATCTTCTTTAATATTTGCCTGCATAGTAACATCTGTAAATACAGGGTGCCCTTTGCTTTTGGAGTAACCATCGTTTCTGTACAAAACATCATTGGCTGGTGAATGACCGCTTCTGTCTCTTGGCGTTATTGAGTTGGTATTGGTGCCCAGTAAATAATTTACCAGGTACATATCAAGGTCGCCATCCTTATCGTAATCAAAAAAAACAGCTTGTGTTGAAAATCCGTTGTATGCCAGGCCATACTCTTCGGCTTCTTCTTTAAAAGTAAGGTTATGCTGGTTGATGAAGAGAAGATTTTTTGCAGGGTGTATAAGGTCTTTGCCTAACACGCACACATAAATATCATCGTAACCATCGTTATTAATATCAACAACATTTACGCCAGTAGCCCACACATTGGTGTTGATACCCGCCTTTGCTGATATATCCTCAAATTGATTGTTGCCTTTGTTAATGTATATGCTGCAACTTACCTGGTTGCCTGAGAAAAAGATGTCTTTTAACCCATCATTATTAAAATCGCCAATACCAACGCCGCCGCCCATATATCCAAATTCGTTGATGAACGAACGGGCAGAATCAACCTCGCTTAATTGGTTGTTAAAGTTAATGCCAGACTCACTTGAGGATAGCTGTGTAAATAATGTGTCAGCTTGCTTGTGGCCACAACCACTAAACAAAATAACAGCCATTACAAACACGCAATAAGTGTAATAAGTGAGTTTTGACTTCATACAGATTGCTGGTTGTTATAAAAATACATTGATTGAAAACGGACAATTTATACTGGCTAAAAATAAAATTAAACAGTACAGGGTGCATAGGCCACCCCGTACTGTTTGTTTATGTAATAGCTTGTTATTTTATTAAAGGGTTGGCGGCTATTTCGCTTGCTGGTATTGGAAATGCTGCAACCTGGCCCGGTTTGGGGTCTACCCTAATGGATGGGTAATACCCTTTACTGCGCCACCTTAAAATATCAATGTTGTTAACTTCCTCGCCAGCCAGCTCAACAGCACGCTCGTGCATTACGGCTGCCAAAGCCTGGTTTTTAGAAGTTAATACAACAGGCGGCATATTTACACTTGGGCGCGCACGCACCTCGTTAATATAGCTTGCCGCTTTTGCCGGTGAGCCTGTTTCGGCTTCGCACTCAGCCAGCATAAGCAAAACATCGGCATAACGTATCATACGCTGGTTAAGGCCATCGGGGTGAAACCCGTCGGCAGTCCAATCCAGTACAGAATATTTACGGTATACCCTTTTCTTTACAACGCCGTTGTGGTTGCTGGAAGCCACGTTCATGCCATCTTCAGTAAGCGCAGTGCCGGCAGCGGTGCCGCTTAAAGTTAAAATATGGTCGCCAGATTCGTAAAATGTATATTTATACCTTGGGTCGTTAGGTTCAAACTCATTAAGTATCTGGTCGGATGGTATTACGTTGCCCCAAACAATGCCATACTCCTGGCTGCGCATGATACTAACAGGGTTTGTTGGGCCTTCGCCGGTATAACCCCAGTTAAAGTTATTATCGCCTTTATCAACAAATGCAATCTCAAAAATTGATTCGCTGTTAAACTCATGCCCAACTGCAACCAATGTACCTGCTGTTTTTACATCACCATCAAAATTATCGTTGTAATTAGCGGTAAGGGTGTATTTACCGTACACCTGTAACAACGCAGCTTCGGCAGCAGCATAATCGCCAGCCTGCATTTGCACCTTGCCCAGTAAAGCGTATGCGGCACCTTTTGTGGCACGCCCCTGTTGCGACGCTGTGGCGGGTAATTTTGCAGCAGCATCAGTTAAATCGGCAATGATTAACTTATAAATATCTGCCGCTGGCGATTTGCCTTTATAGCCGGTTGCCGATGTTACAGGCTCAGTATAAAGTGGCACATCTCCCCATTGCGATACCAGTTCAAAATAGGCCCAGGCCCTTAAAAATTCGGCTTCGCCCACCACTATGTCTCTAAGTGCAACGTCATCCGTTACGCCGGGGGCTTTTGAAATTACCAGGTTAGCCCTGTTAATCATTTGGTAGCTGCCCGTCCAAACACTGGTCATTACGGCGTTTGATGGCGCTGGTGAAGGCTGTTTTAACAGTTCTGCCCTGGGGGCCTCTAATTGAGCACCGCCTGCCCATGTTTCGCCGCCGCGCATGTCGTGGGTAAAAAACCACTCGCGGCCAACCAGGTTACCAGCACGCAAACTGGAGTATACGGCGTTTACGCCATTCTGCAGTTCGGCGGCAGTTTTAAAATAGCTTTCGGTTGTGGGGTTATTTTCATCAAGTACCTCCAGCTTTTTGTTACAGGCAACAATAATTGCTACGCCCAAAATAGCTGAAATAACCAGCACATTTATTTTTCGCTTCATAATAATGTTTTTATAAAAGTGTATATTTAATTACATTAAAAATTTGCCTGTATACCCACCTGGTATGCCTTTGGCTGCGGATAAACAGCATAGTCAATACCATTGGTTAAAGATGATGAACCGGGTGCCAGGTTACCAACTTCGGGGTCGTAGCCAGTGTATTTTGTAAATGTTAATACGTTTTGCGCCGAGATATAAAACCTGAAGCTTTTAACAGCCCCTTTTAACAGCGATTGTAAAGATTTCTCTGGCATGTTATAGCCTATCATAATATTTTTTAAACGCAGGTATGAGCCATCTTCAAGAAAACGCGTAGAGGTGCGTGCATTTTGATTTGGGTCTGATGAAACGGCACGTGGTATATTGGTATTGGTGTGCGTTGGTGTCCAGGCATCTAACACTTGTGTGCCTGCGTTAAAAAAGCGTACCATCCCTTCTGTAGCGCCCCTGGTAGCATTGTATATTTTGTTACCTTGTACGCCCTGGAAGAATACAGACACGTCAAAATTCTTATAGCTTGCCCCAAGGTTAAATGAGTAACTGTAATCGGGTATGAAGCTGCCCAGAAAAGTACGGTCATTATTATCAATTTTACCATCGCCATTAATATCCTTAAACTTTAAATCGCCCGGTGCAGTAGCAGCCGTTTGGGTGGCATGCTTGGTAACCTCGTCAGCGCTTTGAAAAATACCTTCTACCTGCCAGCCATAAAAAGATTGGATAGGATGGCCTACAGCAGTATTGGTAATATTATACCCTTCGCTCAAATCAACATCAGAACCAGCTTCAATATTTGGTACACCAGCGGCCAATGCAAGTACTTTGTTGGTAATAAAGCTTATGTTACCGCTAACATTCCACTTAAAGTCGCCTTTTCTATCATTGTAGCCCAATTGTAATTCAAAGCCACTGTTTTGCATGGATGCAACGTTTTCGTTTACCGTGCTGGTTAAATAACCTAATGATGGCGGAAGCGGAACGGCCAGTATCAAGTTATCTGTATTACGTTTAAAATACTCGGCAGATATAGTTACTGCGTTGTTTAACAAACCAAGGTCAAGCCCTATGTTTATTTGTTTGGTCTTTTCCCACTCTAAGTCTTTATTACCCAGCGCCTGTATTGATGAGGCAGGGCCGCTGTTTAACGAGTTGCCAAAAGGGTAATAAGCACTGTTGGCATTAACACCTACCAGCCATGGCGTATTGCCTAAAATAGTACCGTTAAGCCCGGTTATGCCATAGCCAGCCCGCAGCTTTAACTCGGAGATTTTTGAAACACCCCTCATAAACGTCCCCTGGTCAACCCTCCAGCCTACTGAACCGGAAGGGAATGTTGCCCATTTTTTGCCGGGTGCCCAAACAGAAAGCCCATCGCGGCGTACAGCGCCGCTTATTAAATACCTGCCTTTAAAGTCGTAATTAATACGGCCGAGGTAAGAGATAAGCGCATTTTTACCAATAAGTGTTTGTGCAGATACGTTGCTGGCATTGTTTAATGTTTGCAGCTCGTTTGAAGCCTGGTTGCCACTTTCATTTTCCTGCCGTGTTTTTTGGTTTTGGTACTCATAAACGGCCACAACGTTTACATGGTGGTCGCCAAAAGCTTTATCAAAGGTTAGCTGCTGGGTGTATAATTGCACGGTTGAAACAGACCGGTTGTTGGTGATTGTTGCCTGTGAGGCGCTTGAGCCTGCAACGGTACCGTTATCGTTAAATATTGGCGAAAAACGATAATCTAACCCATTAGCATAATCCAACCCCAGGGTAGACCTGAATTTAAGCCATTTGGTAAAGGTTACATCAAGGTAGGCAGTACCTAACATTTTTACGGTTGTTCTGTTACCTGGATTTTTTACGGTGGCATCTTCAATTGGGTTGGTAGGGTCGCCACCATCTAAAACGGAATTTACGCCCCTGAAACCATCCGTTGAGGTTGGGTCGTGTACAGGTATATGCGGCATCATTTTAATTACATTAATTAAGTTGGTCCTGGTGCCTGTTTCATTATTATCATACGCCTGGTCGCCGTAGGAAATATAAAGGTTTTGCCCAAATGTTACATTCTTGCTGATGGTATGCTCTGAATTAATGCGGAAATTATAACGCTTGTACCCTACATGCGGGGCAATACCTGATTGATCAGTAAAGCCAGCAGAAGCATAAAAACGCGATACATCATTACCACCGCTTAAACCAATGTTGTGCTGGGTCATATTGCCTTGTTTAAAATAAGCATCCTGCCAGTTGGTATTGGTTTGGCCATATGTTTGTGTGGCACCTGTATAAATAGGTTGGTTTATGGTTGGGTCGGTAAGTCTTGGTACCTGGCTGCCCCTGTAGGCCAGTGCATATTGCATAAATTGCTGTGTGTTTAGCAAGCTTAGCCTTTTGGTTACTTCCTGTGTGCCATAATAGGAGTCGAGGCTTACGTGCAGTTTGCCATCCCTTTTCCCTTTTTTAGTGGTAATCATTATTACACCGTTTGTAGCCCTGGAACCATAAATGGCGGCGGCAGATGCATCTTTTAATACGTCTACCGACTCAATATCCCTGGTGTCGATGGTGGCCAAATCGCCTGTAGGAAAACCATCTACCACATATAATGGGTTAGACGCGTATGTAATGGAACTGATACCCCTTATGCGAACAATAGGCTCAGTACCGGGGCTGCCATTATTGGTTACAGTAAGGCCTGGTACACGGCCCTGCAGCGATTGTGCAACGCTTACGGCTGGCAACTCGTTCAATGTTTTGCCGCTAACGCTGGAAACCGCGCCCGTAATTTTTGAGCGTTTTTGCGTACCATAACCTACCACTACCACATCGGTTAAAACAGCCTCAACAGGCTTTAACGATGGGCTGATGGTTGTTTCATTGCCAATGGTAACCTCCAGCGGGGCTTGGTTAAGCGATGAAAACACCAATATTTTGCCACTGGCAGGCACTGTTAAGCTATACGAGCCATCATTCTCTGTAACTGTGCCAACAGATGTACCCTTAACTACTACCGATGCGTTTGGAACGGGGTTACCATTACTATCGGTTACTTTACCCGTAATTTTTCGTTGGGCAGATGCTGTAATGGTTATTAAAAGAAACAGGGATAGTGCAGACAATACCCGTTTTAAACCGGGTGAAAAAGCGGTGAATTTTCTCATATCAATCGTTTTTTGGTTAAACTCTTTAAATCTTAAAATGGTGATTTTTTGTTTTGGTATGTATTTGGGTTGTAATGGTTTAATACGATTATCTTATTAAACCTTAGCCATTAAGTATGCTGCATGCAGCAGCCAATTACTAAACACAAAAAGCAACCAGATATTTATACCAGGTTGCCGCAGCAAATACATTTTAGCAAGATGCTCTGTCTCTTTTCTTGGCAAACATTGTGTCATAAGCGTTTTTTTAGCAGTTAAACGTGTTTTTTTTAACAGATTGGTTTATAATCAATGCGTTCGGATATATTTTTAAAACTTATTTAATGCAATCGGTTGCATTTCCTGTGCCTGTTTTTTGCTTTTCAGTTCAAACTTTTCGTCTCTGGTTTATCTTATTATAAGCGTGTGTTCCTGTTATCGCAAACAGCCTTCTTTAAAAATGCCCAAGTACATGTACGGCCTTTAAGCACATTAACTATAGTGATTCCAAATTTTAACAATCATTCATAATAATTAACATTTTATTGCTAAATATTACCTCAAGTAAAAAATTTTGATACTTTTTTGGTGCATTATTAACATCCAGTTAAAAGCACTATAAGTCTATTGCTGGGTATTATTATGGCTTAATGGTTTAAGTGTTTAATAAAGTAGGTTAATAGCTATATTTTTTAATACAGCAATTTATTAGGTGTATTGGCAAACATTTTTTCATTCTTATCTTTAGCGGTATTTTTTTTAAGAGATAAGATGACCGTTAAGTCATCAAGCAATCAGTTTCAAAGTTATATATTCGCAATCGGTTGCACAAAATTTATTTTAGTAAATTTGACAATTATTTGCGTAATCGGTTGCACAAAACAGGCAAAAAATATACAGCAGTTAACCTTATACCCCTGCTTAAAAAAAACATAAACGGCTACCCAAAAAACCAACAAGGGTGTAAATCAACATTTTAGTTACCTGCCTCATAATCTTAAATTTGCAGCAGCCTTAAACAAACGAGTAAATTTTAAACAGCCAGGCAGCTTTACATTTACGCGGTTATTGCGATTGTTCTGCATTTTTATGGCGATTTTTTTTGAGATTTTACTGTTGCGCAACTTAATAAGCAAGAAACCATATAGCCTTTCCTGGCAAGAGGTGGGTATTTTACCACTAAAGGGCCCTGCCAGTTCGACCGTTTACACATATACTTCCGGCAGTTTCCCTTCCGTGCTAAAAATTGGCCACGGATAGCACATGGCAACGGGCAAGAAAGGCATTCATGCAGAGTTTTAACCCAAGCGTTATAGTGTTTATGTTTAAAGTGCGCCAGTTAAAATTAGTTTCGCTCAATTGCTGGCTACAAAGTAGTGTTGCTTTTTTAAACTTGCTACCTCCTGACCGTTTAAAACAGTAATAACCATACGCCAGAAACTTGCTGACACCATTAGCAGCCTGTTGCATAGAACTTTGGCCTATTTTTTCAGGTTTAAGGCATAAAAAAACCACCGCATTAACGGTGGCTTAGCTCCTCAGTCCCGACTTGAACGGGAGACCCTCTGATTAACAGTCAGATGCTCTAACCAACTGAGCTACTGAGGAATTTCCCTAAAAGGGATGCAAAAATAGGGGTTTTGATTATTTCAGCAAATATGTTTTCAAATTTTTTTTACGATTACTTGAAACATATTGTAAAAGAGCCTGTTACAACCAGCCGAAAAGCCCTTTATCTTCAAAAGCAATGTAAATACCATCCTCGCGCTGTTCTACCGGGTAGGTTTTTAGGTAGTACCCTTCGCCGGTGGTGTTACGCCCGTTGGCAAGGCTAAACTTGTAGCGGTGTAACGGGCATACAATATTGCCTGTTGCATCAACAAACCCATCGCCCATAATACCGCCCGCATGGGGGCATTTATGTGCGCAGGCAAATAAGCCGTTGTTGGTTTTGGCAAGGGTTATTTTTTTGCCATTGGCTTCTGTAACCAGCAGGTTATTATTGTTAAAAGCCAGCTCTGCGGGTGAGGATGCTATTTTATACCAGGTATATTTTTTCATGTAGCTAAAGCTGGGCGCTTAATTTAACGCTATGCAGCATTTTACTTTACCGTGTTATTGCCAGTTAAATACGCCAACGCCTTTTTTAGGTGTGCTTAAACAGCCTGTTAATAGTAAAAATCGGCTTTGTATGGGTACCTTATTTTATACATCTTACGCACTTTATCCAATATAAAATTGCGCAGCCCTTCAATATTCAGGCGCTCCGTGGCGGAGATAAACACACAGTTGCCCTCGGTAAGCCCCTCCCATTTTTCGCGCAGCTCACGCAAAAGCTCCACTTTTACTTCTGGCTCCAGCCAGGCATCAAAATTCTTTTCCTCGTACAGGTCCATTTTATTAAAAATGGTGAGGGTTGGCTTTTCAAATGCCTTTAACTCCTGCAAGGTTTTGTTTACCACGCCTATTTGCTCCTCGTATTGCGGGTGCGACACATCTACCACGTGCAGCAAAATGTCGGCTTCGCGTACCTCGTCAAGCGTGCTTTTAAAGCTTTCAACCAGGTGGTGGGGCAATTTGCGTATAAAACCAACAGTATCGCTTAATAAAAACGGTGTAGCATCAAACACTACTTTGCGGGTAGTGGTATCAAGGGTGGCAAACAGCTTGTTTTCGGCAAACACCTCGCTTTTGCTAAGCAGTGTCATAATGGTGCTTTTGCCCACATTGGTATAGCCCACCAGCGATACGCGAATAAACTCGCCCCTGTCCTTACGCTGGGTAACCATCTGCTTATCAATTTCGGTAAGGCGCTTACGTAACAGGGTTATTTTGTCTTTTACAATACGGCGGTCTGTTTCAATTTCAGTTTCACCAGGGCCCCTGCTGCCTATACCGCCCCCTTGCCTTTCAAGGTGCTTCCACATACCTTTTAACCGGGGCAGAATGTACTGGTATTGTGCCAGTTCCACCTGAACCTTTGCCTGGGCCGTGCGGGCACGGCTGGCAAAAATATCCAGTATCAGGTCGCTCCTGTCAATTACATTTATGCCCAGTTCATCTGCAATATTGCTTATCTGGCTGCCGGTAAGTTCATCGTCAAAAATGGCAATATCAATCCCTTTGCTTTTTACGTAATTCTTTATTTCTTCCAGCTTGCCCTTACCAACAAAGGTTTTACTATCGGGGTGCTGCATTTTTTGTACAAAACGCTTGGTTGTTTCCAGCCCCGCCGTTTCGGCTAAAAAGGCAAGCTCATCCATGTATTCCTGCACCTGTGCATCTGTTTGCTCCTTTTGTATCAGCCCAACAAGCACTGCACGCTCCTCCTTGTTCTTATTCAGTTTCTTTTCTATCAATGGAAAATATATTTTGTTGTAAAGGTAGTATTGTTAATGCACAGGCGTACAGCTAATACGTTACCTGGCAAGCCGCTGTACATTCCGGTTATCTTTAAAAATTGTGTGTATGGCAAATGGCAACAAAACCTGTTTAAAAATTAAAGCTGGCTTTTTTATCGGGGTAGTCAAGTTTATAACTCTGCTCATTGTCGTTCACCTTAATATGCATCATGTTTATCTGGCTGGTGTTATAATCGTGCAGAATATCGTCAGTAATATCCAGCTTTTTGATGCCGGTTACATTCTTCACTTCAAAATAAGTCCAAATGCTTTCGCTTTGCTGCTCAAACCCTGCAAAAGCCATTTGTACGGCGCCATCGTTTATTTTTAACTGCAGGTGTTTTTGAATATATTCATTTACAAACTGGTTCATTTGCTCCGCATTGGCCGGGTGTATAATGTCTATTTTAACACCGGGGTGGTATTTGCGAATGGCATTTTCAAAATCATCGGTAAAAATACGTACGCTTACCTCCAGCTCCTTGTCTTTGGCATTGTAATTCATCTCGGCCATACTTACAAAAAAAGGGTGGTGCAGGCTAAGCAGGGCTATCATCAACCATTTGTGTAACATATTTACCATTCACCGATAATTTTTTTCTGCTGCAAAACTCTGCGTTAATTTCAAAACTTTGCAAAAAGGGCTGTATATTTTTTAAAAATGAGAAAAGGGGGCGCAAAAAACAGAATGGGTTACTTAACCCCATTTGATTTTTAGCTGCAACCGTGTATAATAATTTACAACAGGCGCATGAGTAATTTCAGCATGTTCTTCCCCATGGGGATAAAGCATATTACAGACTTAGACGGCCTGGATCATATACTGTTTATTTTGGCGCTTTGCCTGCGCTATTTGTGGACAGACTGGCGCAAGCTGCTGGTATTGGTAACAGCTTTTACCATTGGTCACTCCGTTACGCTGGCCCTTAGTACACTTAATATTATTAATGTACCACAATACTTAACAGAGTTTTTTATAGCCATTACCATCATCATCACAGCCATTAACAACTGCTTTGTAAAAGATTTTACTTTTAAAACAAAATACCCGGTTATATACTTTTTTGCACTTTTTTTTGGCCTGGTACACGGCCTGGGGTTTAGCACGGTACTTAAAAGTATGTTTGGCAAAAACCAGAGTGTTGTTGCGCAGTTACTGTATTTTAACCTGGGCCTTGAAGTGGGCCAATTGGTAATTGTTGCTGCAATACTCGTAATTTCATTTATAATAGTTGGCCTGTTTAAGGTTAACAGGCGCAGTTACCTGCTTTTCATAAGCGGTGGCATTGCAGCCCTTGCGTTACAAATGGCTATAGATCGTCTTCCAATAAAAAAAGCACATGAAAATGAGAAAACTGTTTACATGCATTACTGCGCTGGCAATGATAAGCCATGCTAACGCGCAGGACATTAAAAACAACCCAGGCTCAAACCATGGTAACAGGTTTGAACAACTGGGTACGATTTTGCCAACGCCTAATGAAT
>CAZRDD010000100.1:0-13058 GCA_964598675.1 uncultured Parafilimonas sp. | reverse complement strand
ATTTAATAGCGCTGTACTTTTTTAGCGGCGGGCTGGAGGCGCAGTTGGGGGAGCTGGGCTATATTATTATATACACTGCAAGCCTTGTGGGCGGCAATCTTTTCTCCCTGCTGCTGCATAAACGGGATGGCTATTTTAGCTCCGTGGGTGCCTCGGGTGCTGTATGCGGGTTAATGTTTGCCTCTATAGCGCTTTTTCCGGGGTTTAGCATTTCGCTGTTTATTATATCGCTGCCCGGCTGGCTGTACGGGCTGCTGTTTATTGCGTTTACCATATACGGCATACGCTCCAAACAGCGCAACATTGGCTACGAAACCTATTTGGGCGGCGCGCTGGTGGGCATGCTGGTAGCCATAGCCATGCACCCGCAGGCCCTGTTGATAAACATTTGGCCCATACTTATTGTGGCCGTACCGAGCATAGTGTTTATTTACCTTATTGTTACCCGCCCGCAGGTGCTGCTGATTGACAACTTATTTTTTAAAACCACCAATTACAACTACACCGTAGACCAACGCTATAACCTGGAAAAAGTAGACAAGCAAAAAGAAGTTGACCGCATTTTAGACAAGATTAACCGCAGCGGCATGAAAAGCCTTACCCCCAAAGAAAAGCAGGCGCTGGACGAGTATTCGAAGATTATACAGTAGGGGGAGGATGTTTCAGAAAAAAAATATATTTTCGGGTAATATGAAATGCCAAACTGATATTGAGGCTTTAGCCGATACAAAATTTAAAGAAGCCCAATGCTTACTTGCCTCCGATTTTTATGATGGTTCATTTTATTTAGCTGGGTATACAATAGAGTTACTCTTAAAGGCCAAAGTATGTAAAACGTTAGGAATTACTGACTTTTTCTTATTTGACAAGGCTAAAAACAAAGATGCATATAGACCATTTAAAGTGCATGATTATGACCAATTATTGTTACTTTCTGGAATATTTAGTGAATTTCAAAATGAGTTATCAGCTAATTTGGCGTTTAAGAAACAATGGTCAGAAGTAAGTTCATGGGACGAGGGGGCAAGGTATTTAACCGGAAAATCTAAAGCTAATGCTCAAAGTTTTGTATCTTCGGTGGAACAAGTTGGTTTATGGATAAGAAAGTATTTATAGATAATTTGCACAGAATATTTTGTGAGACAAACTTAAAGGATAAAAAATATTCAGAAGTGTGGCTTTCAGAAGTAGATTTTGGTGGCATGTATTCTAATGGGAAATACGTTCTAAATGTTAAAGCCGAACACAAGATTGACAGTTGTAGCGGTGAAATAAGTGATATTTTGGATATGATAAACGAACAAGCTAAAGAGGACCTTGAATATATATGGCGAGTAGATGTGTATGATTCAAATGATCAATTCCATTGTCAAAGTTTTAATAATGACATATTAATCTATACAGAAGAGTCGGCGTGCAAATAAAGACTATGAAAACGCCTTTTACTATTTTAGAACCCTGTCGGTTTTCCCTTAATTAGTTTTACGTTATTGTAGTCTTTTTCGTAATTTTTTGTAACCTCATGATATGTCTGCATAAGTAATAGCTTCGTTTGTTCTAAATCCAATTTTTCAGCAGTCAGTTTTGCCATCGCTTCATCCTTATTGAAATCTACAAAAGTCAATGGTCGGTATAGTTTGAAATGCAAGCCTGCCGCCCATTTGAATGTCTTCAACATAAAGGTCTATCTGAGTCATTTGGATACTTTCAAATAAATATATGAACTTTAATTTACATAGTCAATAGAAGTGGGGGGCTTTACAAAATAGGTAACTTGTTTTTTATCATAAGTTCTTTATTCCTATTACTTAACATAATATTAATTATAGGAATAAAATAAACCCCAAAATACTGGATTTCAAATACTTAGAAAAAGGGCTAAAAAAGCCATCTGAATATTTACCCCCGGCAAACATTGTTTTGCCCACCATAAACACCTGTTTACCCACCTGGCAAAATAACGCGCTATACGGCTTGGTAAGTTTGTGCTGTTAACAAACTTTCTGCAAAAACACAAAACCAAGCAATGAAACAATTATTAACCGCGGCTTTAATTATTGCCGCAATGTCATCCTGCTCAAAAAGTTCAACAACACCAGGCACTGGTGGCGGCGGTACAACAACAGATAACATAACGCTGGCCAAAAGCGACTTGTTATTAACCTTTGCCCCAGGTAAAAGCCAGAACCTGGAATCGTATTCCACCACCAGTATTACGGCACCCGGTAATACCCAAAGCCAAACATGGGATTTTAGCAACCTTACAGGCACAGGCATTATAACGGCTAACCAATTTTCGGCGGTAAAGGGTACATTTCCTAACGCAACGTACTCGTTACCCAATGATGTTAGCTATATAGATGGTTCCTCGCAAACCGAGCAGCTTGCCTATGAAGTATCAGACAGCGGTTTTTGCCGCTGGGGCAGTTATTCACCTGCTATCACTCTTAATGTTCCGGGTGTGGCAACCTTTAACTATGCTGAGCAAAGCAGTTCATTTAATTCGCGTATGTACTTAACGCCGCTTTTTCCTGTAAAATATGGTGATACGCGGAGCTACGGCGTTGCACGCTCACAGGCATTTACGGTTGATGCAGCTGCATACGGGTTAAGCAAAACGCCCGCATCGCAAAAGTACAGCAGCACAGGTACAACAACGGCGTGGGCAACCGGTAAACTAAAACTGCCTGGCACCACCAGCTATATTAATGTAATAGTTATTAAAAATACCCGTAAAACAACCTACAATTACTTTCTTAACGGGGCACCAGCACCAAAGGCGTTATTAGATGTATTGGGCGTAACAGACAACCAGAGCTATACAACCACCTGGTACGATTTTTATAACCCCGGCGGCAAAGGGTATGTTGCAAATCTTCTGGTAGATGATGGCGGCAATGCACTTGACCTTGAAATAGCGAAGTAATAAACCGTAGCTAACCGTGTAAAAATGTAACTCTTCAAAGCAAAGCCAAAGTCTTTTGCAGAAGTTTACACCAACTTCGGGGCTGTCTCCTGGTAAAGGGCAGCCCTTTCTTATTTTACAACAGGTTAGCCCGGCGCACAAAAAACCCCGCCGAAGCGGGGCCTTACTTAAAACGACACATGAGAAAATATGTAAACACTGATGATTTTACCCAAAGGGTAAACGCGGTAAAACAGTGTTATAAAAACCAGTAATCTTCTGCATCCCTCGGGGCCGGTTTTTCAACCAATACCTTGGTAATGCGGTTAAGTTCAGCCACCTTGTGTTGAAAATCGCCCTGCAACTGCTCGCGTATCTCCTGCAGGTTTTGCATAACTTCATCCATTTCGCCGGGCAACAGTTCGCTAAATACTTCACGCAGTCTTTTAGCCAGCGTAGGCGATTTACCGTTAGTAGAGATAGCCAGCTTTAAATTACCCTTTGTAACAATAGAGCCAAGGTAAAAATCGCACAGCGCCGGTTTATCGGCCACATTTATCAGTTTGCCCCTTTCTTTTGCATCATTTCGTATAGCCCCGCTTAAAGGTACATCATTTACAGCGCAAATAACAATATCTGCCTCATCAATATAAGCAGGCTCGTACGCGCCTGTAATCACCTCCACATTGGGGTAATAACCCGCTGTTAAGGCAAATTCCGGGTGAATTTCCTTTGCTACCACCGTTACTTTCGTGCCCGGTGAGTTGGTTACAACAGCCGTAAGTTTTTCCAGCGCCACAAGGCCACCACCCACCAGCAGCACCCTCATTTGCTCCAGTTTTAAAAAAACCGGGAAAAGCTGGTTGCGCTCCTTAATGGCTGCCGCCTCATTGCCCTCTGTACCGTTTGATAGCATCATTTATACCCGTTTTTCAATATTTTGATGAAGAGGATTTTTCAGCCAACCCCTCTCCTGACTTTTTGTGCATTCTCCTCTCCCGCCTCCCGTCCTAAATCATGCCCCCACTCTCTGTAAAAATGGGTTCGCGCATTACAAAATCGCCAAAGGCCTCGCCTTTTTTTCTTTTTTGTACAAACTGGCCCAGCAACCCATCGAGTTCTGTTACAATTTCGGTTTCATCCAGGCTTTCGCGGTACAGTTTGTTAAGCCGGGTACCCGCCACATTTGCACCCAGGTGCATATTGTAGCGGCCGTAGGCGGTGCCTACAAAACCAATTTCGGCCATATAGGGCCTGGCGCAGCCATTGGGGCAACCCGTCATGCGTATAATAATGTTTTCATCTGCAATCTGGTGTTTGGTAAGCAGGCCCTCCACTTTGGTAATAAGCGTGGGCAGGTAGCGCTGCCCTTCTGCCAACGCCAGCGGGCAGGTATTAAACGCTACGCAGGCCATGGCCTGTTTGCGCACGTTGCTCGCTTTTTCGGTGTTATCAATTACCCCATAGCGTTTAAGTATCTGCTCAACCGCTTTTTTATCCTTGGGCGCTATATTGCCAATAATAATGTTTTGATTGGCCGTAAAAATAAAGTCTGTTTTACGGGTTTGGGCAATTTGTAAAAAAGCCGTTTTAAACTGTACTTTTTCATCGTCCAGCACACGGCCATTTTCCACAAAAGCGGTATAAAACCATTTGCCAGCATTGTTTTTGTGCCAGCCGTAATCATCGCTGCGCTGGGTAAGCACTGCCGGTTTGGCTTTTGCAAAAACCACACCAGTTCTTTTTTCCACCTCGGCCTTAAAGGCACCAACGCCCAGGCGATCAATGGTGTATTTCAGGCGGCTTAGTTTACGGTCGCTGCGGTTACCAAAATCCCGCTGAACGGTGGCTATTTCGTACACCGTTTTAAGCGCATCTTCTTTGGCTACATAGCCCAGCACCGTAGCCAGGCGCGGGTAAGTATCCTTATTGCCGTGGGTGGTGCCCATACCGCCACCGGCAGCTATATTAAAGCCTGTTAATACATCGTTTTCAATAATGGCTATCAGCCCCACATCGTTGGCCATAACATCCACATCGTTGTACGGTGGTATGGCCACGGCAATTTTAAATTTGCGTGGCAGGTAGCGGTCCTCGTACATGGGGTCGGTTTCGTTTACTTCTGCCAGTTTTTCTTCATCCAGCCACACCTCGTAATATGCCCTTGTTTTAGGCAGTAACAGGGTGCTTATTTTATCGGCGTAACCAAACACTTCCTCATACACTTTGGCTGTTTTTGGGGGTGCGGTTGCCAGCACGTTCCTGTTTACGTCGCCGCAGGCCGCAATGGAATCCAGCTTCATCAGGTTAAACGCACTGATGGTTGGTTTTATGTGCGATTTTAAAATGCCATGCAACTGCACCGTTTGGCGGGTGGTAATTTTAATTACACCGGTGGAGTGGTCTTCCGTAATCTGGTGCAGGGCCTCCCATTGTTCGGCAGTTAAGTAGCCGCCGGGAAGGCGCAGGCGTATCATAAATGAGTATAGCCTTTCTAATTTTTTTTCTGCACGCTCCTCCCTCCTGTCACGGTCGTCCTGCATGTACATGCCGTGAAACTTCACCAGTGTCTGGTCGTCCTCGCGTATGGCGCCGGTATGTTCATCACCCAAACTTTCTTTTAAAGTGCCACGCAGGCCCTTGCTTGCTTTTTTTATTTTCTCCACCGCTGATTCTGACTGAACCGCGATTTTTGCCTGATTTATATGATTGTCCTGATTTGCCATTGATTGACCGTTGATTGACCGCTGATTCAAATGATTAAATTGATTTAGCTGACTAACCGCGATTTTAGCCTGATTTAAATGATTCCGCTGATTTGAACGCCCTTTTAAGTGGTTTTATCAGGATTATCAGAAAAACCAGGTTTAAATCCTAGTACACGTCTTTATGATACCTGCCTGCTTCTTTTAGCTGCTGCAGGTAATTTTTAGCGTCTGCTTTATTAATGTCTTTCCCTGTTGCTATAATGTTGATGAGGGCTTCCTCCACATCGCTGCTCATGGGGTCTTTAGCGCCGCAGATGTACACATTGGCACCATTTTCAATCCAGTTAAACAACTCTACCCCCTGCTGCTGCATACGGTGCTGTACGTACAGCTTCTGTGCCTGGTCGCGGGAGAAGGCGGTGTTAAGCCTGGTGAGCACACCTGTTTCCATCAGCGACTGCAACTCTGTCTGGTAAAGAAAATCGCTTACAAAATGCTGGTCGCCAAAAAACAGCCAGTTGCGGCCCGATGCACCCTGCGAGTCGCGCTCAAAAAGAAAGGAACGGAAAGGCGCAATACCGGTACCGGGGCCTATCATAATGGTATCAGTACCTGCATCCGGCAATTTAAAGGCACTGTTTTTCTGTACGTAAAAAGCCAGTTTTTGCCCAACTTCCAAAATGGAAAGATAGTCTGAACACAGCCCGTAACGGGTATGCCCATCCACCAAAAACTTGCTGCGGCTTACGGTAATATGCACTTCGTTGGGGCCATGCGCTGCAGGCGATGATGAAATGGAATACAGCCGGGGGACGATGGCTTCCTGTATATTCACCAACTGCTGCAGGCTAACGCCGTTGTCTGCCGGGTAAATGCGCAGCAGGTCTGCAAGATCCATGCGCGTGCCGGGTATTTCCTTGCCCACCAGTTTAGCGTATTGTTGTATAATACGTTCCGGCAGGTATTGAATATTTATTTTCTCTGTAAAAAGGGTGGCAGCGGTGTAAGGGGTTTCCTTGTACACCAGGGCTTCGTCGCCCGCAGCACCCAGCAACTCCAACACCCTTGCAACGGTAGCGGGGTTGTTATGGGCAATAATACCGATGGAATCCCCCGGCTCGTACACTATTTCGTCCTCCGAAGTAATCTCTACATGGTAAGTTTCCTTGGCCGAACCACGGTCGTTAAGGTTTATGCTGGTTGATACAACGCCTTCGTATGTTTTTTTACCTGCTTTGGCTGGTTTGGCGCTAACGGCTGCGGTTGCAACGCCATTGGCTGGTGCCGTTGCACTCAGCAACAGTTCATCTATCCAAAGGCGGGCATCCTCCTCAAAATCGGTATCGCATTTTTTTAGCGGTATAATTCTTTCGGCACCCAGTTTTGTAAGCCTTACGTCTATATCTTCTCCCGCCTGGCAAAACAACGGGTACGAGGTATCGCCCAAGGCCAGTACGCCGTATTTAAGGCCGCCAAGTGCAAGGTCGTTCTGCATCAGGTGGTCGTAAAACTTTTTGGCCGCAGCCGGTGGCTCGCCATCGCCCTGCGTGCTCATTACCACCAGTAAACAGCTTTCTTTGGCCAGATCGGTTGTTTTATATTGGTCAAGGCTTTTAATTTTTGCCTGTACACCATGCTTTTTAAGGCGGTTGTTTAAATCAACCGCCACTTTTTTTGAATTGCCGCTTTCGGTGCCGTACACCACAGTACAACCGGCCAGGGCCGATGCCGCTTTGCTATTGGCGTCATGGCCTGTGGCCGCTTGTGGGGCAGCGCCATTAACTTCTAAAAAAGCTGTTATAAAACCGTTCATCCACACCAGTTCGTCCCGTGTGGCATCTTTTACCAAATCCCTAAAACTTTTTAATTTTAAATCAGCTAACATCAGGCCGTTTTTGATAAATCTGTTAATAATTCTATTGCTTGCGTAACTTCTTTTAAAGGCGTAAAATAAGGGCTGCGGTCTGCACTGTTGGGCAGCCATGCAAACTGCGCATGCAAACCAGCCACCTTGCCCATAATCACCAGCGATGGACTGGTATACACCGTACTATCCTGGTTAACAATGTATTGCTCCAGGGTAAAACTGTGTACATGCTGGTGAGGGGTGGTTGCCTGTTCCACCACTGCAAATGGTATGTTGGCATCGGCACCGGCCTGTAGCAGCTTTGATACAATGCTTTGCAGGTTGTTGCCCGACATGTAAAATACCAGCGTATCCTCAAACCGGGCAAGGTCCTGCCAGGCTTCGTTGCTTATAGCTGCGGCCTGGTAATACGTTAACAGGCGTACGCCGGTGGCGTGGCCACGGGCGGTAAGGGGTATGCCTGCATACGCCGCTGCGCCGGAGGCTGCCGTAATACCGGGTACCAGCTCGTATGGTATGCCTGCCTCGCAAACCTCGAACAGCTCATCTAATATGTTGGAGAACATAGAAACATCGCCGCCTTTAAGCCTTACCACTTTACTGAAGCGCCTTGCCATTTTTACCAGCAGGGTATTAATTTCCTGCTGCGGTTTTGAGGCAGATGAGCCGCCCTGCTTGCCTACGGGTATAACATGCGCCCGTGGGTTTACATATTCCGTTATAATTTCATCGCTTACCAGGCGGTCTGCAATAACTACATCGGCCTGCTGCAAAATTCTGGCAGCTTTAATAGTAAGCAGCGATGGGTCGCCTGGCCCTGCGCCTACAAAAAATATTTTACCGGGTAACTCCCCTGTCATTGGTATGGTTTTGAAAAACTGGCAGTGCAAAACTGCCAGCCGTATAATTGTTAGAAAAAAGGGTTAAGGATTGAACGATATTAACCCAGGATTATGCCTTTACATGCAGGCCACATTCCTTTGAATTCTTATCCTCCCACCACCAGCGCCCGGCCCTGAAATCTTCGCCTGCTTTTATAGCCCTGGTACAGGGTGCACAGCCAATGCTTACAAAGCCCTTGTTATGCAATGTGTTATACGGTATATGGTTTTGATAAACAAAGGAGGTTAATTTATCAGTATCCCAGTTTAATACGGGGTGAAATTTGATGATCTGGTTCGATTCATCCCATTCAATTTGCGGTAAACCCTGGCGTTCGGGGGAGTGTTCGGCGCGTAAACCGGTTATCCAAAGCTCGTTACCGGCAAGTGCGCGCTTTAACGGCTCAACCTTACGGATGTAGCAGCATGATTTGCGCAGCTGAACAGATTCATAAAAGGCGTTGGGGCCATTCTCGCCAATATACTCCTGCAACTCCTGGGCCTGCGGGTAATAGGCTTTTATATGGGTATTGTATTTTTCGTTGGTACGGCTCCAAACGTAATAGGTTTCATCAAAAAGGCGGCCGGTATCAAGCGTAAAAATCTCAATAGGTATGTTATGGGTTAAAATCAGGTGGGCTATGGCCTGGTCTTCCCAGCTAAAACTGGTGGAGAACACTACTTTTCCGGGAAACTCAGCCGCAAGCAGCTTTAAAGCTTCCACTTCATCCAGCCCTTCAATTTTGGCGGGTAACCTGTTGGCGTAATATTTAAGTTCCTGTGACATATAGAGGTTTGAGTAAAATTTTGTAAACAATAAAAACAATCATTATCTGTATAAAAGCAAGTACTGTATTAACAACAGCATGCTTTACAGTTTGCCTGTTTACAACAGCAACTGCCGGTAAGTTGAGGAGTAAAAGAGGTAATGATTTCCATTAGTCCACTAAATTGATGGTGTAAAAGTATTATAGAAAGCTGAGTTAACCAAAAAATTAACGTCTTCATAGATTATTTTTTGTTATATGAATCTCTATTAAAATTATAGGAATAAGGGGTTATGTAAAATTTGCGGTATTTAATTGGGGTGGATTATATTAGCAGAATGAAGTATTGCCTGTTGTTTTTGTGCCTCACTGCTATTGCCCCTGCCGTTTTACATGCCCAACAATTACGCCTAATAAAAGGGATGGTAATTACAAGCTCGGTAACCATTGTTAAAGACAAGTACCTGCTTGATGCAGATACCACCCTAACCCGGCCTGTAATAACAATAAAGGGCAAAAACATAACGGTTAACCTTAACGGTGCGGTACTTAGCAGCACGGCAAACCCGCAGCTACCCAACCTTTTTTACGGGCTGGCCATTAAAATAGAAAAAGGCTCGGAAAACATTACCCTGGTGAACGCCAATGTGCACGGCTACAAGGTGGCAATACTGGCAGACAGCGTAACGGGGCTGCATATTTACAACAGCGATTTTAGTTACAATTACCGGCAGCATTTGCACAGCAATTGGCAACGGGAGGATGTAAGCGACTGGATGAGCTACCACCACAACGAAAACGGTGAATGGTTAAGGTACGGCGCTGGTATTTACCTTAATAATTGCAGCGGTGCGGTAATTAAAAACAACGTTATTACGGGCGGCCAGTGTGCGCTTATGTTAAACAGGTGCAATGGTGCCGAGGTTTTTGGCAACCGCTTTACGTTTAACTCCGGCCTGGGCATTGGTATGTACCGCAGCAGCCATAACAAGGTTTATGGCAATAACCTGGATTTTAACGTGCGTGGTTACAGCGATTCCATATACAACCGGGGGCAGGACAGCGGGGGCATTTTGGTGTTTGAACAGAGCAGCAATAACATATTTGCTTTTAACTCCGCAACACACAGCGGTGATGGATTTTTTTTGTGGGCGGGCCAGCATACCATGGATACAGGCGAAGGCGGCTGTAACGATAATATATTATATGGCAACAATTTCTCCTGCGCGCCTACCAATGGCGTGGAGTTAACGTTTAGCAGGAATCATATTGAAAAGAACATTATTAACGAATGCGATAACGCTGTTTGGGGCGGTTACAGTTACAATACTGACATTTTTGATAATACGATTAACGGCAACCGAACCGGCATTGCCATTGAACACGGGCAAACCAACCGGGTATATTTTAACCGGTTTGCCAATAATGCTATTGCAGTTAAATTATGGTCGAGGGTAAGCCAGCCTGCTGACTGGGGCTATGCAAAAAACAGGGATACGCGAAGCAGAAACTACCAGGTGTTTTCCAATGAATTTAGCGGAGACAAGCTGGTGTATGATATAATGGGTACGGACAGCCTTTGGCTTGGCGGTAACCATAAAAGCAACTGCCTGCAAGTGTATAAAACCGGCGAACGGTTAACAAGGGTAGACAGTGCTGCTGAAAACGGGGTGGTTGATTTTACAGAAGACATTAAGCGGGAGAATGTTGAAAGGCTTGTAGCGGGTTTAAATAACCAGGAAACTAATTTGCAGCAATACCCTGGGGGGCGGAGGCAAATGCGTATAACCGAATGGGGCCCTTACAACCTGGCATCGCCCATGCTATGGCTAAAAAAGATTGACAGCGCTGGCCTGTACCATTTTGAGGTGCTGCACCCTGGCGGGCGCTGGGTTGTTAAGGCGTTAAATGGTTTTATAGTTGCTGATAGTACAGGTGATGAATTTACAGCGAAAGCAAACCCAGCTGTACAGCAGCGGTTTATTGAGTTAACCTATACAGGTGCCGCTTTTACGGATATGTTTGGTAAGTTTTACGGGGCCAACACGCCCTATGTTTTTGGGTATAACGAGTTTGATGCAAGGGCAAACTGGCAGGTAGCCTTTTACAAATGGGATAGCTTGCACAACCCTAACAAAAATTTTGATGCGTTTGCTGCAAAACTGCCAGCCCCCTTACAAACAATACAAAGCCAAAGTATTGATTACACCTGGTGGCGGCAGCCCGCAGCCAATGTACCCGCAGATTCATTTGCAACCGTTGCAGAAGCGGATATAAACCTGCCCGAAAGTACGTTTGAAATAAGTATTACGGCTTATGATATGGTAAGGGTGATTGTTGATGGTAAAACGGTTATAGAGTCCCTGGATGCCTCCATTACGGCGCTGGACGAAAACACCAACCACAGCGTGTACCTGCCACTAAAAGCGGGCAAGCACCATTTTAAAATAGTACAGGCTGCCAACGCGGGGCTGGCAGCCTGTATGTTTTATATTAAACCAATGCCGCAATGGGTTAAAGGCATCAGTAATTAAAAGCTATGCTTTCTTTTTAGCAGCAGCCTTCTTTTTAGGCGGATTGGCTTTAAGCTCTTCCATAATTTGCTTTACTTCCTCAATGGTAAGTTCGGCAGCGCGGTCCTGCTGCTCTTTGTTGAGTTTAAAATTGCGAAGGCCCTGTTTTATATATGGCCCGTAAGGCCCTTTAAGCAACTGTATTTTTTCTTTTTCAAATACCTTAATGGTGCGCTCATCTTTGGCAACGCGCTTTTGGGCAATCATAGGGCCCACTTCTTCCAGCGTAACGCTGTAGGGGTCCATTTCCTTGTTAAGCGAGTAAAACTTTTTATCGTGCGATGCGTAAGGGCCAAAGCGGCCAATGTTTACGGTAACATCTTCTCCTTCAAACTTACCGAGGTTGCGCGGCAGTTTAAACAGTTCCATGGCTTCATCGTACGTAATGGTTTCAATGCTTTGTGCAGCTTTTAGTTTGGCAAAACGCGGCTTTTCTTCTTCCGCCGCCTCCCCTATCTGTACCATCGGGCCAAAGCGGCCCATGCGGGCAACCACCCGTTTGCCACTTACGGGGTCAACCCCCAGTTCCCGCTCCCCTTTAATGCGTTCTGCATTTTCAAGGGTGTTTTCAATATCTTTTTTAAACGGCTTGTAAAAGCCATCTACCATTTTAGTCCATACTTTGGTGCCCGCTGCTATCTCGTCAAACTCATGCTCAATACTGGCTGTAAAGCCGTAGTCCATTACATCGGCAAAGTTCTGGTTTAAAAAGTCTGTAACCACCAGGCCCAGGTCGGTAGGGAAAAGCTTTGATTTTTCCGCACCCGTATTTTCCTGCTCTGTTGTTTTAACTATTTTATCCTGTTTTAATTTTTATATGTTTTAATATAATTTCATTTACAAATTCAAAAAAAAATTTAATATTTATCTTTTTATTTTTTTCTATTAAAATTACTTAAGAGTTTGTATATTTACTTAAAATGTAAGCTTAAGAAATTCCTGTAATTCCTGGTTTAAAAAAATAATTTAATAAAAATAAAATTTTAATAACTTACCTCCACCGATAATAATTATTCTAGGTGATTATTTTTTTTATGGTATTATTTTATTATAAACATTTAGTTTTGTTTGAAATGATCCACTTAATAATTTTTTTTCACTTTAATAATTGATTGTTTAATTTAAATTGAGCTGCTCAACTTCTTATTTAGTTAGAAAGACGTTTTAATCATAATTTGTAATTTTCTTTCCTTCTCTTAAGGTCCATAGTACAGGAGGCCATATAGAATTACTAATGATAAAATTACGCCAAAAATTTTTAAACATTTTTATTAAATTTTATAATTACAGTATTTAAAATTATTTGGCTATTAAAATTTTTAAAATTAAAAAAATTATTTTTAAATTAATTTTATTT
>CAZRDD010000099.1:12612-13130 GCA_964598675.1 uncultured Parafilimonas sp. | reverse complement strand
CTGGAGAGAGCACCCGGCAAGCTATGTTGCACAAATTTGTTGGCCCTGTAATTAACAACAACCCAATAGTGTTACTTTCGCCCGCCAAAAATAATTATACATTTTTAACAATGGATACAACAGCGCAAGGCAATAAACTGGTTATATATACAGATGGCAGCAGCCGTGGCAACCCTGGCCCCGGCGGTTACGGGGCTATATTAATGTGGGGCAGCAAACGTAAAGAGCTGTCTGCCGGGTACCGGTTAACCACCAACAACCGTATGGAATTAATGGGTGTTATTGCTGCCCTGGAGGCTTTGACTACAAAACATATACCGTTAACAATTTATACCGACAGCCAATATATTGTAAACAGTGTAGAAAAGAAATGGCTGGATGGCTGGATAAGAACTGATTTTAAAGGGGGTAAAAAAAATAAGGACTTGTGGATGAGGTATCACAGGCTTGCATCGGCGTTTAGTATAAAATTTGTTTGGGTAAAAGGCCATGCCAATAACCAGTTTAACAATCGTTGC
>CAZRDD010000099.1:0-12602 GCA_964598675.1 uncultured Parafilimonas sp. | reverse complement strand
ATGTGCCAGCAACTACCGCCGCCGATGGTAAAAACCTGCTGGTAGATGAGGGGTATGAAATGGAAAAAGGGGAGATGCTTTAAAACGCTGAAAGCCAGCAGATACTGGTACAAATAAAAAAAAACTCCCGGCACCACTAAGTACCGGGAGTTTTTTATGTAAAGCGTCTTGTGTTTACTTTGCCAACGACAAAACCAGTTTGCCTTTTACCAGCCATTGGTACGAAACAATGAATACTGGTAATAGTATAAGGGTAGAAGAAACACTGTTGCGGTAAAAAGGTAACCCGGCAATATAACAGTTTAACACCCCCCTAAAGTCGTTAGTGTAGCCCATACTGCCCCTTGACGCATACCAAACAATAAAGTTTGAAATGATAAAAAATACCGTTGGGCCAACAAAAGCGCTTATTACAACACCCGCCGTTTTAAGCTTGCGAAAAACCATGCCTATGGCAGTTAATGCAAAACCAAGCAGCGCATACTCAACAAACTGCCATTTATAAAAACCAGCAAATGGAAACATGTTAAGCCTGAAAAGTATTTCAACAATAACATTGCTTACAAAAAGCGTAACTAAGGGTAATAAAAAAGCCTGCTTTTTATCAATGTTGGCAAAACCTGCAAATAAAGCAGCCGCCATTATACCAGTGGTGCCGCTAAACTCCAACCTGGGTGCGCAAATAATTTTTATAAGCGTAGTACTAAATATAAGTACAAAACAAAAAATAGCCGTTTGCTTACTCAATTTCATCTGTAATTCACTTTTAGCAAAAATAAGGGTAAAATTAACTAACCTTAACGGTATGTTATAAACCTTTAAGGCTTTTGCAAACAAAAATTGTGAATAACCTGCATCGTGTTTGCATGCGTTAATATGCCTATGGCACAAAGGCTTTATACGCCAGGGTACTGCTGGTTGTGGTAATGGTATATACTTCGCCGGGCAGTATTGCCAATGCCTCACCTTTAACTGCACTAACTGTATTACTGCCGCTTGCCTGCAGGCTGCCTTCCATTACAACAATAATTTCAAGCGATGCGGCAATACCCTCAGCCTGCTGGCCCGCCACAAGGGCTATTTTGGTGATGCCAAAATCTGGTACAGGGCAGTTGTACAGCACTTCACCTTCGCCAACTCTCTCGCCTGCCAGTATATTTACTTTTGTGCCTTCAAATATGGTATGTTTAAGCAACTCAGGCACATCAACATGTTTTGGGGTTAAGCCGCCGCGCAAAACATTGTCGCTGTTGGCCATCAGTTCCACATTCTGCCCTTCCAGGTAGGCATGCGGTATACCCGCCCCCTGAAAAACAGCTTCGCCCGGCAGTGTTTTAACAATATTAAAAAAGTAAATGGAAAATATACCACGGTCAATATCGCCGGTAATGCCCTCACTGCCAAACAGTTTAGCTGCCCACCAGCCCGGCTGGTGCTTGCTTAGCTGCCCGGCGGCTTTTGCATCAAGTTCCCGTTGCACAAGCGGGGTAAGCAGCGTGTTAACTGCCTCCTGCGGCAACTCCATTACATGTTTATACAACCCCTTATACCCTTCTTTTAAAAAGATGGTTTCAAAACCATCAAACTCGGGTATCGTTTTAAGTACCTGTAAAAGTGCTTCTTCCTCCAAAAATCCATGCAGCAGCCAAAACTCGCTAAGGGCCACCATTACTTCGGGCTTATGGTTTTTGTCTTTATAGTTTCTGTGCGGGGCTTGCAGTGGTACACCCGCAGCTTCCTCCGCTTCGTAACCCTTAACTGCTTCTGTTTTTGATGGGTGAACTTGTATGCTAAGCATATCTTTTACATCAAGTATCTTAAACAGGTAGGGCAGTTCTCCAAAGCGGTCAAATGCTTTTTTGCCAATAAAGCGTTCGGGGTTTTGCGTAATAGCCTCGTTTAATACCGTTCCGCCATTGTCATCAACCAATACAGATGATGCTGAAGGGTGTGCCCCCATCCAGTATTCGGCATTGGGTTTATTTGAAGTATTTTCAACGCCTTGCCATTGTGCAATAAAGTTGTAACCGCCCCAGGCATAATGCTGTGTTTTGCCTTTAAGCTTAAATATTTTATCTTGCTGTAAACTCATGCTATAATCTTTAAACTTGTTGCAATATACAGGTTAATGTTTTTGTATAAAGCTAAGTTGAAAAGTTGCCAATATTATAAAACATAAGATGGTTGTGTAGTTATACAGCAGGCCAATTTTTAAGCCACCTGCCGGCTACACTTTTTAACCCGTAAACACTTAATCATGAACAGCAATAAAGCCACCGGCGATAAAGGGGAGGAACTTGCAGCCGCTTATTTGCAACAAAAAGGCTACGCTATACTTGAAAAAAACTGGCGTTTTAAACATTGGGAGGTTGATATTATTGCCAGCCAGGGTAAGTTTTTGTATTTTTTCGAAATAAAAACGAGAACTAGCAACCGCTTTGGCAACCCGGAAGAAAGAATAGGCCGCGATAAAATGAGCAACCTGCGCAATGCAGCAGAAGAGTACCAGTACAGGCACCCCGAATGGAAATATATTCAGTTTAACGTGCTTGCCATAACCATGAATTATGGCGAACCTGTGGAGTATTTTTTAATAGAGGATGTATATTTTTAATTAGTTGCGGCAGCCTGTTAGGCTGGTGCAATACTTGCGGAGGGTACACATGGGCCACCTGTTAACTGCAAACACCATTAAATAATAATCACCTCCATCATCTTCTCCACCATTTTATAAGTGGCCGGACAATACTCTACATTTTGCTGGTGTACATGAATATATTGCACTGCTTTCTTTTTGGTGAGGTGCGGAAAGCCCGCGCAACTGGATGGCCGTACGGCATAAATTGAGCATTTATTGTCCTTAAGGTTTAAAAACTGGCAGGGTTGTTTGTTGTTTACCCAGTCTTTATCCTTCTTTTCAAAGTGCAGCCATTTGCTTTTAAATTCAGCAGCTTTCATGCCCAGGTGGGCCGAAATACGCTTAATATCGGTGCCTGTAAAAGTGGGGGTCATGGTTTTGCAGCAGTTGGCGCAGCTAAGGCAATCTGTTTCCTCCCATACTTCTTTATCAATATCCGCCATTATTCTTTGTAATCCACGGGGCGGGTCTTTTTCAATTTTACCTAAATAACGGCGGAACGCCTTTTTATGGTGCCTTGCTTTTTGCTTGAATGAGCGGATATTTATTTTTTCCATATTAAAACCCTGAAAGGGGAAATAAAGCAGAACGCAGATTTGCAGAATGTACAGGATGAGTAAGGGGCTGGTCTTAAAATCATTAAACTGATAATCCCTGAAACATGTGTTCCTGTTACGAAAGTAAGGGATATAATTACAATTTACATAAACATAACACAAAACGTTAATGCCTGCACTTTTTAAAGGCCGATGCTGTTGAGGTGAGCAGGTGGCACAAACCACTAAGGTGTTGGCCGTTAATTTGTAACTTACCTATTGGTGTACCCCGGCAATGTTAAAAAATCGCTGTTCCTGGTAAGGAAATAAAGGATGAAATTGCGTGTTGTAAACCAGCAACCAGAAAGAAATTATTATGTGGGATGCATATAAAAAAGGCTTTAAGGGGTATTTGCAATTGGAGCGCTCGCTGAGTGATAACTCGGTTGAAGCTTACCTGCACGATGTTGAAAAACTTACCGGGTACTTACAGTCTACTAATAATATGTTGGCACCCGGTGAGGTTGAGCTAAAGCACCTGCAGCAATTTGTGCAGTGGATTGGTGAGCTTGGTATGACTGCCACATCGCAGGCACGCATTATATCGGGCATTAAGGGCTTTTATAAATACTGCCTGGTGGAGGATATTGTTACGGCCGACCCCTCTGCACTTTTGGATGCGCCAAAACTTAAAAGGGCGCTGCCAGATTTTTTGAGTTTTGATGAAATAGAACGTATTATAGCACTAATTGATTTAAGTAAGCCCGATGGCGGGCGTAACAAAGCCATATTGGAAACGATGTTCAGTTGCGGGCTGCGCGTTAGTGAGGTGATAGGCCTGCGCATAAGCTGCCTGTATCTTGATGTTGGGTTTATACGGGTGATAGGCAAAGGCGATAAGGAGAGGCTGGTGCCCATAGGCAGCGAGGCCATTAAATACATCAACATTTACAAAGACAGCATACGGGTACATGCAGATGTAAAAAAGGGGTTTGATGATATACTGTTTTTAAGCAAGTTTGGCAAAGGGCTGAGCCGGATAATGATTTTTTATATTATAAAGGACCTTGCCAGCAAAGCAGGCATTACCAAAAACATATCGCCGCACACCTTCCGCCATTCGTTTGCCACGCATTTGGTGGAGGGTGGGGCAGACCTGCGCGCTGTGCAGGAAATGCTGGGCCACGAAAGTATTACCACCACTGAAATATACACCCACCTGGACAGGGATTACCTGCGGGCAACCCTTAACCAATACCACCCGGCGTTTAAGCAATAAAACAGGTGCATATAAAAATGTAAAACCCGGCAGTGCTTTGTTACAAAGCACTTGGCCGGGTTTACATGTTTACAACAGCGTTATAACCTTACGTGCGGGCGGGGCAATGTTTATACAAAAGCATCACAAATTCAATCATCACAGTTTTAGTTACAAGGGCAAAGCCCTTTACGGGTTAACGGTTGAAAATTAGGCACCCGCTCCGCACTAAAGGTTATACTGTTATAGGTATCTAAGGGTGGGGGTTTATAATATGTTTATAGTTGCTTAAGTGTTAGCTGTTAGGGTGTTTAGTACGTGCCTACAGGAGGGATTCTAACTTTTTTCGCTTTGGCATCACCTTTAAGCAATGCGGCACTTTCCACCAACGATAAAAACTCCCTGCGGTAGCCTTCTTTATCAGTACCCTGTGCATTTTCAGCAAGTTCCTGCACTTGTTCCAGGTCGCCATCGCCCGCATATTTTGATTGCCTTAGCAGCAGGCCAAATTCGGCCACAGCGGCAGCAAACCTAAAGTTGTTGCTGGTTTGGTTTATACCCAGCTTTTCATCCAATACCGGGTGTTCTAACAAAATGCTTTTATCTCCATCAGGTGCCTTGTAGCGCAACTTAATGTTCATGCATTCGCCAGTATATTCGGCCGTAGCTTTTTGTTTAACAGGTTTTTGGTAGCGCAGCGCATCCACGCTGTCCAGGGCTTCATCGTTAATGCCTGCCGGTATAATTTCATATAAAGCAGTAACGGTATGGCCGCTGCCCAATTCGCCAGCATCTTTTTTATCGTTGTTAAAATCTTCTTTGGCAAGCATCCGGTTTTCATAGCCAATAAGCCGGTAACCCCGCACTTTTAAGGGGTTAAACTCCACCTGTAGTTTTACATCTTTGGCAATGGTAAAAAGGGTGCCGCCAAACTCGTTTATCAATACTTTTTTGGCTTCACCAATGCCATCAATATAGGCATGGTTGCCATTGCCTTTATCGGCCAGTTTTTGCATTTTAGCATCCTGGTAGTTACCGGTGCCATAACCAAGCTCAGTGAGAAAAACACCGCTTTCTCTTTCCTTTTCAATCAGTGTTTCAAGGGCATCATCGCTGCTCACCCCAACATTAAAATCCCCATCGGTACACAGTATCACGCGGTTATTGCCATCTTTAACAAACTGCTCCTTTGCCACGTTATAGGCCAGTTGTATACCAGCTCCGCCTGCTGTTGAGCCGCCCGCTTCCAACTGGTCAATCGCTGCTTTTATTATTTTCTTTTTGTCGCCGGTGGTTGAAGGCAGTACCAGCCCGGCGTTGCCCGCATACGCTACCAGCGATACTTTGTCCTGCGGGCGCAGCTGGTCGGTAAGCAGTTTAAGCGAAGCTTTAACTAAGGGCAGTTTGTCGGGTTCCATCATGCTGCCGCTTACGTCAATCAAAAACACCAGGTTGCTGGCAGGTAAGGTTTCGGCAGGTATTATTTTGCCCTGCAAGCCAATAAGTGCCAGTTTGTGCCTGCTGTTCCAGGGGCAGGCGGCCATTTCAGTATTAACACTAAATGGGCTGTTGCCCGTTGGTTGTGGGTACTGGTAGCTAAAGTAGTTAATCAGTTCTTCAATACGCACGGCACCAGCAGGCGGCAACTGGCCGTTGTTTATAAACCGGCGCACATTGCTGTACGAGGCGGCATCCACATCAATAGAAAATGTAGACAGTGGCTGATCTTCAACTTTTTGATACGGGTTTTCAATAATCTGGTCATAGCCTTCGGTATTGAAGTTGTTTGCAATGCTATCAAAATGGCCGGGTATACCATTAACGTAGTTGCTTTTAAGGTTATAGTCAAGCGGTTTCGACATTGTGTTGACGCCCCAAGCTGTTGTTGCGCGACCTATTGACAAATCTTCGTCTGAAGTTTCAAGATCATTTAGTTTTTTGGCAGCGTATCCAATAACCACTATTTCATTAAGACTGCTTGTTTCAGCTACAAGCGCTACATTAATAACATTACTGCTTTGTACTTTTACTTCTTTGGTTTTAAAACCTACAGAACTAAATACTAAAACGGCGTTTTCCTTTGTAACAGTAATGCTGTATTTGCCGTCAGCATCGGTTACTACAGCCGTTTTTGTACCCTTTATTGTAATAGTAGCTCCAACAATGCCAACCCCTTTGTCATCGGTTATTTTACCAGTTATTACCCCGGTTATGTTGGTGAACGAAAGTGTTATAACTGCAATTAGCAGCACTGTATAAGTCAAGTATTTCATAAATGATTGTTTTAAAATAATAGAATCTTTTTTTCATGCAGCCGTATGGTAATACCGCCCCGGAAGCGGCACCAATACATAAGCATCGTTTATCAATCGCTTTTTTAAAAGATGCAGCAACTATTTTGTTTACATAAATGTTTTCATATTTATTTTTTGCAGTTAATGCACGGCTATTTTGTTGGTGTATTGTTTACCTGTTTTATTGTCAACAAGCCTTATATAATAAACACCAGCTGCAACGGTTGCTGGTATTAAAAAAGCTGTTTGTGTGTAGCCCTGTGGCGCATCAAACTGTTTTGCCTGTATAAGCTGGCCGCTATTATTAAATAGTTGAATGGCATATTGGCCCGGCTTTGTAACATCAACTGTTATATTACTGCCAGAAGGGGCAGGATTGGGGAAGGTTTTGAATGGCTCTTTGTGGAGAACAGAACGAATTAACGTGTCGATTTTTTCAAAAATAGTATCCTTTCTTGTTATTGAAAGGCCCCCCGCCACACCGCACAGCATGGGCGTTTCAAACTGGCTGCTTGTAGCAATTTCCGGCAGTGTTTTGACTTCTCCTTTTAAAATAAGTTCAATGTTTTCAGTATTCTCGCCCGTAACAGTCAAGTCCCCTTCGCCAACTCCCACAGCAAAGCCCTTAAGTTTAATGTTGCCAGCATCGTTGTTATATTTTATTGTAAAAAACCCTGAAGCATCTGCCATTGTACTGGCTTGTGGCTTATCTGCAAAAACACTTGCAAAAGGTATGGCCTCTCCCTTTTCATTCATCACCCTGCCTTTGATTTCCGTAATTGTTTTTATGGTGGCTTCAGAAGCTTTTGGCTTAAGAATAATGCGTGGCACTACAACCCCAAGTGTTTCATACGTATAACTGTGTTTTATATAAGCGGGCTTTGTTTTATGTGTTGTCTTCTTTTGCGCACCCGCTTTTTCAAAAAGCATTACCAACGGCAGCATTGCTGCTAACCACCACGTTTTTTTTGTTTCCTGTTTCGCAGGCATCAGCGGTCGTTGCAATTGCTCATTGGCAAAACGGCCGCACATACCGCCAGCCGCTTTGGAGATATGGTTTAATATCTGTTCATCGCTCATGGTGCTAAAATCAACAACATGTTTGGCGCAGCTTTGGCAAAAGCGGCCCTGGGCAGCAGGTGTCATTTGCTGCCAGTCTTCGTGGCAGGGCTCGGGTATGTAAACAGCGTAACCTTTTTTCATACAATTGTTTTGGTTAGGGCAGGCAATATGCCTGTTTAACAGTAAGGATGCAGCAACCGCAACTTTTACACACGCATGATGAAAAAAAATATTATTTTGTAGCCAAAAAAGACTGAAGGGTTTGTGATGTGTGATTTTTGATAGGTGATTTTGCGTCAAAAATCAACGCAATCAAAACAATCAGTTAAATCAGCGGTCAACAATCATTTTAATCAACGGTACTTTGGGGGCAATTTTAAAACATATAGAACCTGCACCGGAAACGGATGACGAGTTGCTGCTGGAATTTAAAAACAGCGGCAGCCAGGATGCGCTTGCCCGCCTGTACCTACGCTACAGCGGCCTCATGTACGGTACCTGCCTTAAATATTTAAAAGATGCCGAAGCTGCCAAAGATGCGGTGATGAATATTTATCACGAACTGCTTACTAAACTGCTGGTACACGACGTTGATAACTTTAGGAGTTGGTTGTACACTGTTGCCAAAAACCATTGCCTGATGCAGTTAAGGGCGGCCAAAAAAACTTTTACGGTAGAATTACACGCGGAAATTATGCAATCGGAAGATTTTTCGCATCTTGATAGTGTGTTGGGCAGGGAGGATGATTTTAAGCGGCTGGAAAAATGCATGGGGCAACTACAGGATCAGCAGAAAACGGTGATTGATATGTTTTACCTGCAAAGCAAGTGCTATAACGAGATTGTGGATATAACCGGGTTAGACTGGGGTAAAGTAAGAAGCCTGGTGCAAAACGGGCGGCGAAACTTAAAAATTTGTATGGAAAAAAATGGCTGAGCAGCATTTATATATTAACTATTCGGTGGAGGATATTGAAAAATACCTCCAGGGGCGGATGAATGCCAAGGATATGCATGAACTGGAAAGGGCTGCCCTGCAGGACCCCTTTTTGGCTGATGCCATTGAAGGTTATCGGCAGGCAAATTTTGGCCAGGCCTACCAGCATTTAAACGATATAGCCCTGGCTATAACAGGTGCAAAGCAACCGGCCAAAATAGTAGCAATACCTTCAAAAGCCAATTATTGGTGGCGGGTGGCAGTGGTTATTGGGTTAATAGTAGTAGCAGGCGGTGCTGTTTGGTATGCTCAGCAGGGCGGCCAGGTTGCAAATAAGGCTTTGGCCACGGTGCAAACAGCCAAACCAAACGAGAAGGTGGCTGCACCTGTGCCGCCAGCAGCCGTTGACAGTGCTGCTGGCTTTGCCAAAGCTGATACGGCTGCCCGGTTGGTTACCAGTAACGCAAACAAAAGCAAGGAGAACGAAGTACAATTGGTAATAACAGAGGCACCTGCAACTATACCGGGCAAGGCAAAGGCTGCCAGCCTTGAAGTTGTTGCTAAGGCGGAAACACCGGTTAGCAGCACGCTGGGGGATGTTGCTGATGAAAAAAAATATCCTCCTCAGCAACAGGTACTAAATGCGCCCGCACCAGGTATTAAAATTACAGCAGCAAAACCTTTGGTGTTGGCCGATACAATATTGTTGACCGCCAATAGTGGGTTGGTAACCAATTCAACAACAACGGCAGGCTATAGCGTAAATAATAATATGCTCAACAACAGTGCTGTGCCTTTGGGTAAGCAAACCGGCCCATCCTATAATCAGTTATATGCGTTCAATTTTAAAAAGAGGAAGGCCGTGCTTAATGTTTTGCCTTCTGCCAAAATGGAAGGATATATAAGGGACGATAAACAGCAGCCGTTACCCAATGCAATGGTATATGCTGGCAACAGGCTTACGGCTATTACAGATGCCAGGGGGTATTTTGTATTAAATACTGCCGATAGCCAGCTTACGGTACAGGTATCTTCTGCCGGGTACGAAACTAAAACTGCCCTGTTAAAAAGCCGGGACTCCAATGCAATTACTATCAATCCGCTTTATTTGCCTGGGCAGGGTATTGAGATTGCCAGTTTTAAAAGTAAGGTATCTGGCAAAAAAATAATGGTTGATAGCCTGGCCCCCGAGGGTGGCTGGCAATCGTTTAGGGAGTATGTGTATAAAAAGCTGCACAGGGAGAAGGATATGGATACCACCGGCGCAATACTTACATTTATGCCAGGCAGTGTGGAAATTGAGTTTGTAGTAGATGAAAACGGTACGGCTAAGCAGTTCAGGGTTACAAAATCGCTTAACAAAGAAAGCGATGCTAAAGCCCTTGATGTTGTTAGGCAGTGGCCGCGTTGGATAACTGCCCGCCAAAATGCAAAAGGTAAAGTGGTAATTGAGTTTTAGCGGATATTGCCAATATTAGCAAACCGGCCTACCCAAATTATGGCAAAAGCCAATATTAAACAGCCTTGTGGCAGGTTAATATTGGCTTTTGTATTTTAAGTTGGTTTTACCGCCCTGTACTTTTGTGGCAGGCGGTAGTAACAATTGTTTATTGATTTACAACTTCTACACCGGGGTGCTTGCTTTTATCAAACACAAACTTTCCATCGGGCAGGTTGGCATTTGTATTTATTTTGCTAAGGCTAAATTCGATAGTGTTGTCGCTTTTATCAACCAATTTCGCTTCGGTTATAAGGCCCTTGGCGCGGTCTACAAAAACGGTTACCTGCTTAAAGTTCTTCCTTTTGTCGGTAGGCAGCATTTCAATCTGGTCAAATTTACCAGATGAAGGCACCATTTTGTAGGTAAAATCCTTGTCATAAAAGTCTGAAAGCAGGTTTTGCGGTGTAAGCGTTTTGTTGTCTGCATCAATATCAGATTGTGTAACCTCGTTGCTTTCCCCGTTATAGTTCCAGGATTTTGCCCCATCGGAGTATATTTCGGTGGTGCCCTGCTTAATATAATATTTCTGGCCCTTAATGCTTATAACCCCTTGTACAGAACCTCTTTGAATGTTCTTTTTATCTTTGGTGGTATAGGAGAAATTAGCGGTAATACCTTTAAATGTTTTAAGCTTTGCACTAACCTTATCCAGTATTTTTTTGGCATTGGGGTCGTTTTGCGCCTTTACAACGTTACCCGCAAGGGCCATAAATAACACAAGGAACAGATAGATTTTTTTCATTCGTTTGTTTTTGTGGTTGGCAAAAATAGTTTAATCAGCCATCAGTATGACTTTACGTGTATTAATTTGTTTAGTGTAAGGTTGTTAAAACTGTTAATAACAGGTGTTTTTTAAAGGCAAAACAGTTAAAAAAGGCATTTTTTTGAATTTATTAACTGCAAAAGGGCGGATTACAATTTTTCCGTGCATAATTTGCCCCGAAAACTTAACTTTGCAAACTTTACCATGAAAAGTGTAATACCGTTTTTTCTTATTGTTGTAATATTCGCTTCCTGCTCAACGCAATTTGGCCGTGTACTAAAGAGTAAGGACAATGAATATAAATTAAAAATGGCTGAGCAATATTACGTACAAAAAAAGTACGACAAGGCACAGCAGATTTTTGATGAAATATTTGCTTATTTTAAAGGCGACCCCCGTTTTGAGGATATGTACTTTAAATATGCTTACTGTGGCTACTATACTAAGGATTACACAAACGCCGAAAACCTTTTTAAAACGTTTACGGAAAGTTTTCCTAACAGCCCTAAGGAAGACGAGGCTGAGTATATGAGGGCTTATTGTTTTTACAAACAATCGCCTAAAATTGACCTTGACCAAACGCCCACCCAAAAAACCATCTCCCTGCTGCAGGCATACATTAATACCCATGGAGACTCTCCAAGAATAAAAGATGCTACAGCCATTATTGATATCTGCCGCAGAAAGCTGGAGCAAAAAGAAGCAAGTGGCGCACAATTGTATTACGACCTGGGCAATTTTCAGGCATCTGCTGTAGCATTTAACTCCGTTTTGGAAGATTTTCCTGACAGTGAAAAGGGCGATGAGTACAAGCTAAACATCATTCGTGGTTATTTCAGGTTTGCAGAGATGAGCATTATTGACAAGCAGGAAGAGCGTTATCAGAAAGTAGTGAAGGAATGTGATGATTTTAGCGACAGGTTTGCCGACAGCAAGTTGAAAAGCAAAGTAGCTGACTATAAAACAAAATCTCAAAACACAATAAAAAAGATAAAAGATGAGCAAGCTAAGGCGACAACTCAACTCTAATACAGCCAGTGTGGTTGAAACGAAGAGCCTGGTGGAGATTAAATCTAAAACAGGAAACCTGTATCACTCAATAGCTATCATAGCCAAAAGGGCTAACCAGATAAACATAGCCATTAAGGAAGAATTGCATAACAAACTGGAGGAATTTGCCACCCACACCGACAGTTTGGAGGAAATTCACGAAAACAAAGAACAAATTGAAATTTCAAGGGCGTACGAAAAAATGCCAAACCCGGCTATACTTGCTACCCAGGAATTTATGGAAGGTAAAATTTACCACCGTGTAAATACCGAAAACGACTTGTTCAGGTAATTAAATGTTATTTAATACATTATTCATAAAGCGGCACTGCATAACAGTGTCGTTTTTTGTTACTTTAGTATTTAATAAGCTGATGAATGCTGGAAGGTAAAAAAATATTGCTTGGTATAACGGGCAGTATTGCCGCATATAAGTCAATACTGCTGGTAAGGCTGTTGGTAAAAGCCGGTGCAAAGGTGCGGGTGGTGATGACCGAAGCGGCAAAACGCTTTGTCTACCCGCTGGTTTTGGCAACCTTATCGGGGGAGAAGGTGCTGGTGGG
>CAZRDD010000098.1:0-13308 GCA_964598675.1 uncultured Parafilimonas sp. | reverse complement strand
CAATTATGCACTTAAGGCTGCAAGCAAAGAAGAATTTATAGCAGCAGTAACAGATGGTATAACGGCACCGCCCAACTATTTTCCGGTGAACGCTAAAATAAACAAAGAGGGCTATGAAAGCCTTGAGGGCGTTTTGCAAAAAGCACTTACACCACTTACGGTTGCAGACGTAAAAAAACACCTAAGGAATAACGATGTTATACTGTTAGATACCCGCAATGCCAACACATTTATGCAAGGCTTTGTGCCCGGCGCCATAAGCATTGGCCTTGAAGGACGTTTTGCCGAGTGGGCAGGCACTTTGTTGCCATTTAACAAACCAATTTTACTTGTAACTGAAGAAGGCAAGGAAAAAGAAACAGCCATAAGGCTTGCACGTGTTGGTTTTGAAAACTTTGCCGGGTATTTACAAGGCAGTTTTGAGGTATGGAAAAAGGCAGGTGAGGAAATTGATATTATTATTGATGTGGATGCCGATGAACTGGCTATGGATATACCTTTTGACGAAAACCTGGTGGTAATAGATGTTAGGAAGGAGCCCGAGTTTGCAGATGGCCATGTAAAAGACGCGGTAAACATACCGCTTGAAACCCTGATTGACCCTGCAAGCATGGCTAATATTGAGGACACCGATAACCTTTATGTACACTGTGCAGGTGGTTACAGAAGCATTATAGCCTGCTCACTGCTTAAAAAAGAAGGCATCCATAACCTGCGCAATATTAACGGGGGCTACGCTGCAATAAAACAAATAGACAAAATAGAAACAGAGAAAAGCGTGGAAGCTTTAAACTAATACGTTTTATATTATTTGCATTAAAAGGGCAGGTTGATGATTGTATCAGCCTGCCCTTTTTAAATTGTAACCAGGTGCTTTTACCCAGTTACTTCACCTCCACTTTTGTAAGCGCATTTCTGCCAAAAAAGGTTGGAAAGTACATAAGCGATACCTGGGCAGGGTTTAATGTGTATGTACCACCGTACCTGCACTCCAGTTGAAGGCTAAAACGGTGCAGCCCTTTAGTAAGGTGTTCCGTAAACAAAACCGTTTTGTTTTTTATAAACTCTTTGTGTACATCCCAATCGTCCTGCGTTTTTTCGGCATATACGCAACCGGCGGGTATGGGTATTTCCATCATTACATACTCGGCTTCTTTCAAAGCATCAACCTCTATCACCATCGTAACTTTTTCGCCTGCGGTAAGGGCAGCCACTGGCCTGCCAACTTTTTCAAAGGAGGTTTTTATAATAAAGTTGTTGTTAACCGGCTGTGGGGTATTGTTAAAAAAGCGCTGGTATGCAGTTAGGTACACCAGCCCGCCACCAGTTTTGGTAATGCTCGCGGGTTTTGCAGTACTGGCCCTCAAAACTGCTTTAGCAGGAAAATGATTTATGGTAAAGCTGGTATCGCCCGCAACGTTTATGCTTGCTGCTGTATTAAAATTACTTTTTTGTGCAAGCAGGTAAGGCAACACACTTGCTACCACATTGGCGCTTGTAACGGTATTAACCCAGTAGCCGTTTTTGCGTTGCTCCAAAAAGTATTGTATCATACTGTTCAATTCGTTATCGTACCCTTTTTCGGCCAGCAGCACCTCAAACGCCAGCGTGGTGGTTGCGTTAACATCAGCGTACCAGCGGTAGTTATCCTCCCCAAAATGCAGCCCGCCTAGTATACCCGGCACAGCTTTGCGCAACAGGTTTTTCAATTCGGCCTCATGGCTGGTATTAAGCAGTTGCTTTATGTTTACATACTGCCATTGCTGGTGTACACTTAACGAATCGAACGCAATTTTTTGCAGCCAGGGGGTATAATCAAGCAGGTGGTGCGCCTGGCACATGGTTAAAAGCGAGGCCAGCAACTGGGTGCGGCCCATAACAGGCAGCTCATTTTGCAGGTACAGCAGGCCATTGCGTATGGCGGTTTCAACCAGCGGATTGCTGCGCAAAGGCAATAATGCTTTTATAACATAAGCGGTAATGTTTACATCAGCCTGGCCATTCTGCCACCAGGGCCAGCCACCGTTGTACAGTTGTGCCTTAAACAGCTTTTGCACCAGCAGGTCAATGGTTTTTTCTTCATTAAAAGGTTTGCCAAGCGTTTCATATATTTTTTTCTGCATCAGCAGCCCGCGCAGTTTAGAGGAGGTTTGCTCCATACAATAAAACGGGTAGGCTTTAAGGTGGTCAATCTCGTCCAGTAAAATATCCAGTGTATTGTTTTGTGCATACAGTTCCACAGCAGCGCCGTTAACAGTGGGGGTAAACTGCACCGTAGTGTCATTTTTCAGTACCCAAAAATTACCGGCAGCTTCTTCCGCACCCTGTTTAAAAACAGGTATTTTTCTTTCTTCGCCATCTTTAAAGCCTGTAGAAGTTTGCAAGCCAAAAGAGGCTTTAAGTGTATCGCCCATTGGCGCCTGTATGCCATATTGCTCAACCAACGAAGCTTTTGGCTGAAGGCTTATGGTACGCTGCATTGCCTGCCCACCATTTGACGCAAAGTTTAGCGTGGCATTGTACAAATCGCCCGTGTACTTAAGCGCTTTGCCAACAAGCAACGCACTATCGCCCTGCACCAAAAACTGCGGCATGCTTAATTGCGCCATTACCGGCTTGTATGCCTGCACAAAACTTACCGCTTTGCCCATGCGCCGGTGCTTATCCATACCCAGCACATAGGTTTGCCAGCCGGTGGTGTTATCGGGGTAGGTAACTTCAAAGGCAGCGCGGCCTTTGTCATCGGTAAACAACTGCGGCTGCCAAAAAGCATAATCGCGAAACTGGCTGCGCTGCGTTTTTGTTTTGGTGGTTACCACCACCACCCCGCCTGCGGCTGCACTGCCGTACAATGCGGTGGCTTCTGCATCTTTTAATACTGATATATTTTGTATCATGTCCGGGGTAATATTGGCAGGTATTTCATGGTAAGCAATACCATCTATTACATACAGCAACGTATTATTGGATAATGTACTTGTTAAACCCCGCAAGGTTATGCTTGCATCGCTGCCGGGGGTGCCGCCTGCCACAACACCTGCCGCCCTGCCTGCCAGGGTATTGACGGTGCCAGTTAACTCCTCCCTAACGGTTGTTACCGAATTGCCAATACTTCTTCTTTTGGCGACACTATATCCTGTAACTACTACTTCCTCCAGCCTCAGTGTGGACATGTTTAATGTAACAGTAAGCGCCTTAGAAACACCTCCCTCTGCGTCAATCATCATATACTGTTCCTCATACCCCACTGCAGAAATTACCAGTGTACACCTGCCTTCTTTAATATTGCTAAGGGAGAAATTGCCGGATGCATCGGTGGCTGTACCCGTTTTGGTACCTTTTATAAATATGGATGCAAACGATACCGGCATTCCGCCCTTTTTATCAATTACTTTACCCGTAATGGTTGCAGTGCCTTTGCCATATTCCGGCAGGTTTTGCCAACGGTTGTCAGGACTCGTCCTCGGTTCGTTTATAAAAGGCTTCACAATATGCTTTTCCGGGTTTGCCGCTTCGTAAAATAATCTTGACAGCAATACATTACCCTCAGCATAAGTAAAGCCAGTTGTATTAAGGCATAACGTTGTGTCGGCCTTAATCTCAACATCATCCATTTGCGCGGCTTTTAGACTGTTATTAACAAGCAGTAAATGGTATTTGCCGGGTGCGATATTTTTAATTTCCCTTATTGTGCCCTGCAATATTTTGTTTGGGTTAACGGTATCGTATGGATAAAGAATAACGTACCTCAGGGTAGTATCTTTTGCAGTGGTAAACTGTAGTGTTCCTTTGCCCGCCTTGTTACTGTGATAGGGGTAGTAATCAGTAATATTTAGAAAGAAGTATTGCGTTGGCTTTTGCCGGTAACTTATCACCGGATGCTCCAGGATAGTATCGCCCAGCACCCATTGCGGTTGCTTAACTACAGGCAGGTAATATTTTTTTTCGGGCACAGGAAATATGTGTTTTTTTTCAAGCCGCAGTATTTGTTTAGACAGGTTGTACTCGTACCCTTTTTCAAACTTAAAATGAATATCAAAATTACCAGGGGCATAAAAGTGCATACTGTCATCTTTATTAAAAGGCCCAATCACGTGCGTGTTAGCGCTTGCAACAGGTATTGTTTTGGTACCCTGCCATACATACCCGTTATTGGTTATGCTATTATTGTCTAACTGCCATAGCGAGCTTTCAAGCAGGTTAATTTCATTGTTAGTATAGTAGTTACTGGCAGTAACCACTTTGCTGTGCGGTGGCAGGCTGTCAACGTCAATTACAATATCGTGCTTGTAAAAGGGTTGCAGGTAAATGCTGTCTATTTCAATAAATTTATCGTACAGGCGTATACCTGCCTGCATATAGCCGCCTTGTGTTTCAAAAGCATAAGGCCCAGCATCGGTAACGCCGCTGTAATACACAAGCTGCCTGTTTATGTACAACATATATACCTGTTGTTTATGGCCTTGCTTTACAACATGTACACTAACCTGTGTTGAAAAACCTGTTACAGGTTTAGCCACATCAATAATATAGCTTTGTGCAGGCAACAGCATGTTATAATACAACATACTATCCAGCCCCAGGCGTTTTATCCAGCCCCGGTGTTTGCCAAGCGGGTAGCTTAATGAGAGGTAGCTGTTGTCATCCACCTCAAACTTATCTCTTAAAAGAATGGGCTTTGACCTATATTGAACAAGGTATGGCGGCTCCTGCACATTTATCTCCTTATTAAACTGGCTGTTATAGCTAACCGCAGTAAGGTTAACCCCTTGCGCAGGCTTTTTCTTATAATCGCTTACCTCAATATGTACAGTATCTTTCTGGCCGGGATATACCGCTTTGCTGCTTTCAATGTGTATATCAAGCAGCTTGTATAATAACGCAATTGACTGCGAGCCGTACACCTCACTGTCATGCCACCAGTACTGCCATTTTACAGTGTATATTTTTCTTTTATCATGTGCTTTAATTTTCCACTGTATCTCGGCTGCGCTGCTGTTGCCAGCCCCTGTTATTTTATTGCCATCAAATACGGTAAACGATACAGGTATTTTGTTAGGGTTATGCAGCACAAACCCCAGGGTATCGCCCTGGCTTATGCGGCTTACGTTAACCGTGCTGTAAGTATTGGTTTCAACTACGGCACTGTCTCTGCTGCCTTCTTCGTTCTTAACGGAGAAAATGTATTTTTCCATCAGCGGGTCAACTTTAAGCGTTGCAGGCAGTTGTAATTGCATAGTTTCATCAAACTGCCCGTCTTTATTTACAACACAGCTTTTTGCAATGCTTTTGCCGTTAACGCGGTAAGCCACATAAATTGAATCGTCTTTAATATCGGCCACCAGCTCGGTATGTGCGGGGCTATAATTAATGTCAACATCTTTACTCTGCAGCTCGTTGTTGCTGTTGGCAAATTGCAGCGTAGCTTTTATGGCAAGGCCAGCATCGGGCAGTATATTAGCAGGTACATCAAACACCGTCTCCCCCTGTGCAGCCAGTTTTTTGTTTTGCACAAACAGTGTATCGGGTATATACATGGTGTTGTTATAAAAGCGGTTTATTTTATTGGTTGTTAAAATCAGCTTGGCCGAACCATCTAACAGCGGCAGGCCGTTTGCATCGGTTGCCGCTGCATAAAAATGCATAGTGTCAGCAGGGTAGTACGTTTCTTTTGATGAACGCAGGCTGTATTTTGCTATTTCATCAAGCACATAATCCTCTAACAAAAATGTTTTTGACAGTATATGTACATCTTGCTTTGTGCGTAACCCAATAGTATAATGCAGGTCATTTTCCAGGGTGTCGCTCAACACAAACTGTGTTGCAAAAGCTCCGCTGGCGGTTGGTTTAAGCACCGATAACAATTGTTTATGTTGTTCGCCCTGCGTATAATATTCAAGGTACATGTACACCGGTTTATTGTAGGGGTGCCAACGCTTGTTAAACACATAGGCTTTTAATTTTACCGTATCGTTGTGTTTGTATTTTGGCTGGTTTAAAACAATGGTACCTGCGGCCCCAATGCTGTAGATGCTGTATTGTTTTTTTGCGGAGAAAATATGCGCTATTTTACCCGGCAGCCAGGCAATGGTTTTAAATAGTTTTGAGTGTTTAATATTGGCCCAGCGTTGCTGCAAAATGGTTTTATCCAGCTCCTCCTTTGCTGATAAGGTAATGTAGGTGGTGTCGCCAGGTGCATATACTTTTACAAAAGCTTCGTCGGGATTGCGCTGCTGCACATAATAACTTTGTGCCTGCGTGTTATAAACGGCCTGCTTATTATTTACCCACAGTGTTGCATTGCTAATAAATTCACCGGCTTTATTGCGTACCAGTAATTGCAGCCGGTGCTGGTTGTTAACAGGGTATATTATAAGGTTTGATACTGCTGTTACACTTGCTTTAACGTCTTCATCCACCACGCGTATTATTACGTACAGGCCAACAGGCAATGTGTTTTCATTAATACTGTCTGCATTAAACACTGCTGCGGGTTGGGTGTTAAGGTATGCATCAACATTTATACTGTCGCTGCTAAAATACTTTTCAGCAACAGCGGCTGTAATGTGGTAAGCGTAAGCCTGCCTGCTTTTTTGCGTGAGCGTTTTTAAATTTTGCTGGGCTAATAAAAACAGGGGCAATACGGCGACAGGAAAAAGCAATACCTTTTTCATAAACAGTAGTTATATAACACATGGATGCAAAGCATGATGTAATTACATAACTACATGCACAATATTATTTTAGAATAAGAGTTTGGTTTGCGGGGTTATTTTTTGGTTTGGTTCATTAAAAACTTCCAGGCACTGGCCAATGCCTCGTTAGTTATTTTTTTACCCGGCGGCGGCATAAGTTTTTCGGTATTAAAATATACAGCAGGCGTACAGGTTTTTGCATGTGCCTGCAACAAAGGTGTAAAGGGTGCTACCGCCGTTAGTTTGGTGGTAAGGTTACAACCAAGGCGCCAGGCCATATCGCCACCATTGTAAAAACCCACAGCATATATATGGGTTACATCCCCGTGATACAGCTGCACAAAATAATCTGCCATAATGCTTATAAAGCCAACATCGTTAATGGTATCGGTGGCAGCGTGCTCACCCAGTTTGCTGCTCCAGTGCCCCTTAACAGCATCGGGGTATACAACAATGCTGGCCGTGGAGTCTGCCAGCGTGTGCAAAACACTCCCATATTTTTTAACCAAAGCTTTGCCTGTTTCACCTTCGGCATGCAGCACAAAAACAACAGGATAATTGTTGTACTTGCCGTAGTTATAGGGTATATAAAAAGTTAGTGTGCGGGGTATGCCATCAATTAAAAAATCGCTGCTGTAAATACCCTGCGGTTGCACTGTATTCTCCTGGCAGGCGGCATAGTTTACAAGCAGGCAAATTAACAACCCTGTGCAAACGATTGTTTTTTTAATGATGGTCCAAATGTGCATGTTTATTACCCTGTATGGCGGTAGTTGTTATAAAGGTAGCTATTGAAATTGTTATTTTTTATTAAACGTAATGTTCAATTTTTTAGTAATAATTAATGCACAACCCATAAAAGAATTATAAATATTTAATTTTAGCTTAAAACGTTTTTGGAATTTATTTTTTAATGTAATTTGCACCTTTTAAGGGTTTAGGGTTGAAAAAACCCCGGTAGTCTTGCCGGGGTTATCTTTTTTTGTAAAGCCCCCATTTTCACGCTACTTTAACCATTGCCCCGGTATCCTTTTAGCCAAGCCCAACGTTTATACACTATTCATTATCAATGGTTTTATTTATTGCAAAAAATTTTAACAATTATACCATGCCTGCAGTTTACCAGCGCAGACAGTTTATAGAAAATATCAGGGTACGTAAGGCTGGCTTTGCTGCTACAACCAGCATGCCTGCTTTTATGTGGGGTAAAACACCAAAACAAACAACATTGCCACGCAGCAATCCGCACAAACAAGGGGTTTCTGCTACTCAACTAAGTAAATTTTTAGCTGCCGTTAAAAACAGCGGCATTGAGCTGCACAGCATGATGCTTATACGGCACGGCCATGTAATTGCCGAAGGCTGGTGGGCACCTTATGCTGCGCCATTAAAGCATACCCTTTATTCCGCCAGTAAAAGTTTTACCGCTACGGCGGTGGGCCTTGCTGTTGAGGAAGGGCTTTTGTCGCTGGAAGATGCAGTCATTTCATTTTTCCCCAACTGTGTGCCCGCAAAAATTAGCGCAAACCTGGCCAGTATGCGGGTAAAGCATTTGCTAACCATGTGCACCGGCCATGCGCAGGATACCATGCCTGCCATTATTGACGCTTACAATTACAATTGGGTTAAAACCTTTTTAGCACAGCCTGTTAGCTTTGCGCCGGGCAGCCACTTTGTATACAATACCGGCGCAGCATACATGCTGTCCGCCATTGTACAACAAGTTACGGGTAACACCCTGCTGCAATATTTACAGCCTCGCCTGTTTGAGCCCCTGGGCATTATAGAGGCTGATTGGGAAGAAGACCCTGCAGGCATTAATACCGGTGGATGGGGCCTGCGCCTTACCACGGAAAGCCTTGCAAAATTTGGCTTGTTGTACCTGCAAAAAGGCCAATGGAATGGCAGGCAAATACTGCCGGAGCAATGGGTGGAAGAAGCCACCAGGGCCCAAACAACATCGCGCGCACCGGGGTTGAAGGTTACTGCCGGGGCCAGCGATTGGGAGCAAGGTTACGGCTACCAGTTTTGGCGCTGTAACAATGGGGCTTTCAGGGCGGATGGCGCTTTTGGCCAATTTTGTATTGCCCTGCCCGAACAGGACGCCGTATTGGCTATTACCGCCGAATGCTTTGATATGCAGGCTGTATTAAACCTTGTTTGGGGCAACCTGCTGCCAGCTTTTAAAAACAAACCCTTGCCTGTTGCTGCCATTGAAAAGCAGTTGGCAGCCAACTTACAACAGCTTGGCCTTAACAACGTAAATGCTTTGCGGGGTAACAGCAAGGCAGAACAAAACCTTGAAGGGAAAATTTTTATACTTGATGATAATACCCTTGAATGTAAAAACGCCGCATTCAGTTTTACGGAAAGCGCTGTAATTTTTACGTTGCGGGGCAATAAAGGCATACACAGCATTACCTGCGGTATCGGTAATTGGATAATCAACAAAAACAACCCGGTGTTGCAGGCACCGCACCCGGTAACGGCTAAAAACAAGCCTGCCGTAACATCCCGGGTGGCAGCCAGCGCTGCCTGGCTAAATGCCCATACATTGGTAATAACATTGCGTTTTATTGAAACAATACATAGCCAAACAGTTACCTGCACTTTTACTGATGATGCCGTAACTATTCAGTTTTTAAACAGTATAAGTATGGGTAATACCAACGTTAAACAGCCGGTTAAAATACTGGTGGGCGCGGGTAATTAAATGTAAGAAGATTTTTATACCGTAGCAATATAGTTAAGCGGGTTGTTAGGATATAAAACTTAGGCGTTGTGTAATGGCTATATAATGGAAGCCATTTTTGCCAACTGCACAAGGGCCGTAGTATCGCGCGCGCCAAGGCGTTCAATCATATTACTGCGGTGGTTGCCAACGGTATTGGCACTTATAAATAATCGTTCGGCAATTTCTTTTGTATCAAGGCCCTCTGCAATCAACGTTAATATCTCTTTTTCCCTCGGCGACAGCAGGTCTGTATTTAAGTGTTGCTTTTGCGCGGAGTGCCAGGTTTGCACCATTTCATTTTTCTCGCCAAACTCCATCCGTATCCAATAGTCTGTATAGTCTTTTTTTATAAGGTGTGCTACGTTTTGCACGTAGTTATAGGTAAAGGTAAAATTGCGGTGTTCATCGTAATAAATGGGTATGCCTTTTGAAAAAAGCCTTATCAGCTTTCCATCAAGCCGCCGGTAACAAATACCACAGTGGTAAATTCTTATATTTTGCCTTTGCTCAAAGCCAATTTTATCGAGCGCCGCGGCAAACCACTGTACCGATTCCGCAGGAAAACTGCTGTACTCTCTTTCCAGCAGGCCCAGCAATTGCAGCATTCTCTCCTCCTGCGGCACGTCAGGTAAACTTCCCCAAAACTCTTTATGGCCCACTTCTAAAACCGGGCAATAGGTGTTGTGGTTAAAAATACCAATTACAGCATCTGTGCCTTTTACCCCTTCCAGCAGCAAAGCGGCTTCTTTTAAAAAGCCTTTCATATCGCCAATCTCCCCATTTTCAAAAAAACGTTCGGATAGCTGCACAACGCGGTTATAAATAACATCGGCATCACGCAATCGTAAAAGACTGTTTTTTTCTAAAGGTTGCAGCATATTTTGTTACTGTGTTTTTAAAAATAGCGATTTTCACTATTGCCCTGCCCTGCCAGCCATTATATTTTCGCATTGAAAAATTTTATACCGCTATGCCGGTGCTGCAAACCAACCATACTGCACCCAAACAAAACACCATGCAAAAAAAACAATACACACAAAAAGAACTGGAGGGTTTTATAACCAGTTCAAATACCGCAGACCTGCTGGTGCTGTATAATTTGTATTCAAAGGCCATATACAATTTATTGCTTAAAATGCTGCCAAACGATAAGGCAGCACAAAAAGCACTTGGTGAGGCTTTTGTAAAGATATATAAAGAAAGATACAACTATAACCCCGCAATATGTGCCCCCTTTACGTGGATGTTACGTACAGCCATAACAGCCAGCATGGCCTGCACAAATAATAAAGCCTCTGCAGCTATAACACTGCGAAAGACATTTGTACGAAATACCCCAAAACTGGCTGAAACTCGGCAGCAGGCATTGGTGTATTAATTGGGGCGATAAAACCATGCTGTGTACCCGGCCAGCTTTATTGATGCCGCTACTGGCTTAATATTGGGTAATATGAGTAAAGTCATTATTTATAAAAATGTATGCCTATAATTTCGCCCATACAGTAGTGCACTGCTTCGGTAGGCTGCTCTGCAACAAATTATTAGTATGTTTAACGATTATCTTGCGCTTAGTACCAATACCCGGTTATCCACCCCCCAACTGCTCGGCTGGCGTATTGTACAGTTTGCCGTTTGGTTGGCTGGTGCCGCTATTTTGTATTGTTTATTGTTTTTCCCCTCTTTAGGCATTTTGCTTTTTTGGAATATTTTAATACCCGTTGCACCAGCACTGCTGGTAATTGCAGCAGGCTTATGGCGTAATATTTGCCCGCTGGCCACCACCGTTTTGCTGCCACGGCATTTTGGCCTTTCTAAAAGAAAAAAGTTGCTGCCTGCACAATTAGGTAAGCTTAATTTTATTGGCGTAATGGCCCTGTACTTTATTGTGCCGCTAAGGCATGCCATTTTTAACAACAACGGGCCTGCCACAGCCCTGTTGCTTATTTCAATGATTGTTACGGGTGTGTGTACCAGTTTTGTGTACGAGTGGAAAAGCGCCTGGTGCTCCGGCCTATGCCCTATACACCCCGTGGAAAAACTCTACGGCGGCAACGTGGTGCGCCCGCTGCCCAATGCACACTGCGACAAATGTATGAACTGCGTAATACCCTGCCCCGATTCAACACCGCACATACACCCCCGCTCATCCAAAAAAACAATATGGCACAAGCTTAGTGGCTGGCTTATTATTGGGGGGTTACCGGGGTTTATATGGGGCTGGTTTCATGTGCCGGATGCAACTGGCATAACATCGTTCAACGCCCTGTTACGGGCGTATGCCCTGCCATTGTTGGGCCTGGCGGTCACATTGGCTGCTTACGGCCTGCTCTCCGCAGTTGTTAAGCCCGTGCACGAGCGCAGGCTCATCAGCATTTTTGCGGCACTTGGTGTTTCGTGCTACTATTGGTACCGCATACCCGAGCTGTTTGGGTTTGGCATGTTTGAGCATGACGGCCTGCTGGTAAACCTTAAAGGGGTACTGCCCGCATGGAGCATTACCGCCGCTGCAGTTGCAGCAGCGCTTTTCTTTTTTTACTGGCTTGTAATACGCAAACAAAATAAAACACACTGGCTTATAAGGCCCGCTTATGCTGGCAAGGAGCAAGCTGTAGTAAGGCCATAATTGACTGATGCACCCCCACAGTTAATTTTACACAGTAATGAGTTTTTACTAAGGCGGCTGTTTTACCAGTCCGCCTTTTTTATTTTTAGCACGGAAGAAATATAAAAGAAGATACCGGCCTGCAAACAGGTTGTTTGCCAGAAAATTAAAATACACTATCTTTTCCGTCAACAATTGCAGATGCCAAAAGAAAACATACCCCTTGAATACTTAGCGGGTGCTATTGCCGCCACCCAAACCGCCAAAGCAGACGAAGAACGTTTGAGCGAAAGCCAATTGCCGCCGGCTGATGCCACGGCCGCGGAAGAATCAACCACTTTACATACGGAAAAAAATACTACAGATATGGAAGTTCACCATCACCCGGACCTGCACCATAAGCCAAAGCCCTTTAAAGAATTTGTACTGGAATTTATTATGATTTTTCTTGCTGTTACAATGGGCTTTTTTGCCGAAAGCTTCAGGGAATACCTGGGCAACCATGAGAAGGAAGAGGAAGCCGTACACGCACTGGCAGAAGACATCAGGGGGGATACTGCGGCCATATCTACTTCTATTGATATAAATTACCAGATAGCCCAGGCCTGCGATACGCTGGTGGCACTGCTTAACAATTATAAACCTGTTGACAGCATTAACCACAAACTATACAACTACTACATAGCCACTACAACCACCGAAGTGTTTAACCCCACAGAACGAACCTTGGAGCAGCTAAAAAATATGGGGAGCATGCAGTTGATAAAAAACAAATCCGTGGCGGATGAAATTGTAAATTATGAAAACACCATTGCAACCTTAAAAGATTACGTAAAAATATACAACAACTATACCGACAAGAGCGTTACCGATGCCGCCGAAATTTTTAACCTGCACTATTTAAAATACTACGTTGGCCGCCCCGGTTTTGACTCCGTTGAATACAGCGATACCTCTTTTGTGATAGACCCCGCCTACCGAAACAAACCACTACCCCTTAGGGACGATAACCCCAAACTGCTGTCAAAATACGCTAACAGCGTTTGGTACCAGCAACTGGTGGTGCTTAACTACCGGCAATTGCTTAAACAATTTAAAGAAGAACAAATAAACTTTATTGAACTTTTGAAGAAGGAGTATAAGGTAGAGTGAGGGGGGAGCTACGATTTTATAGCAAAACAAAAAAGGCCCACATTGCTGTGAGCCTTTTGATGGTGGTGTGAGCCGGGATCGAACCGGCGACACAAGGATTTTCAGTCCTTTGCTCTACCGACTGA
>CAZRDD010000097.1:0-13544 GCA_964598675.1 uncultured Parafilimonas sp. | reverse complement strand
CATATCCAGCAGGCCACTGCCGTTAAGCTTTTTTATAAGGTCGTTGGCCCCCTTTTCGTCGGCCGAATACTTGGCCTGTAATATGCTGTATTTTTTTAGTCTTGTTTCTACGGCATTTAGTAATTCAATATCATCAAAAGGCTTGGTAATATAATCATCGGCGCCCATATCCATCCCTTTGCGCAGGTCACTCCGCTCGGTTTTGGCCGATAAAAATATAAACGGTGTAAAAGCGGTATCCTCGTTTTTGCGCAGTAAATGCAATACCCCGTAACCATCCAGTTCGGGCATCATAATATCGCATATAATAAGGTCTGGTTTTTCCTTAACGGCTACTTCTACGCCTCTTCTGCCATTTTCGGCAGTAATACTTTCGTAACCGGCAAGCATTAGTATTTCAGCAATATTTTCCCTTATATCATCATGGTCATCTATAATCAATATTTTGGGCATATATGTATATTATGATTTTTCAAATATAGTGATACTAAAATACTATTTCCTACTTCATACCTAAAAACTGATTTATATCAGTTTTTGCTTTGAGCAATATCAGCATGTAAAAATATGCACGCCGGTAATTTCGCCAATAATTTTTTATTATGGCTACAGCTACAGCAGTATCGGCTAAATGTTTCCACTGTGGTGAGGATAATAATAACAGCAAAATAAGTTTTGACGATAAGGCTTTTTGCTGCGAAGGGTGTAAAATGGTATACCAACTGTTGAATAAAACAGGGCTTTGCGAATATTACGACCTTAATAATAACCCTGGCATTTCTCAGCGTATTACAGTACGGCAGGATAAGTTTGCTTTTTTAGACGATAAAAAAATACAACAGCAGCTAATATCGTTTAACGATAAGGATGTAACCATTGTAACCCTTTACCTGCCGCAAATGCATTGCAGCAGTTGCCTGTACCTGCTGGAAAACCTGCATAAGCTTAACCAGGCGGTAATATCCTCCCGCGTTGATTTTCCTGCCCGGGAAATTACCATTCATTTTTCTGCCGCCACCAGCCTTAGAAAAGTAGCCGAACTGCTTACTGCCATTGGTTATGAGCCATACATAAGCCTCAACAATTTACAAAATAAAAAAACATCGGCCGATAAGGGCCTTATATATAAACTGGGCATTGCTGGTTTTTGCTTTGGCAATATTATGCTGCTTAGTTTTCCCGAGTACCTGGGCCTTAACGCATCAGAAAAAGGGCTGCAAACCGTTTTTAGAACAATTAGTTTTATACTTTCTTTACCTGTTTTCTTTTACAGTGCACAGGCTTTTTACCAATCGGCATACAAGGGCCTTAAGCATAAGTTTTTAAATATTGATGCCCCCATTGTGCTGGCTATATGGGTAACTTTTGGCCGCAGCGTGTACGAGGTGCTGTCTGGCACAGGTTCCGGCTACTTCGATTCCATGACGGGTATTGTATTTTTTATGCTGGCGGGCCGCGTGCTGCAGGATAAAACTTACCGGCAGTTATCCTTTGCCCGCGATTATACCTCCTACTTTCCCATAGCTGTTACCGTTTTAAAAAACGATAATGAAATACCGGTGGCATTACCCGATATAAAAACCGGCGATACGCTGCTGATACACAATGAAGAAATTATACCCGCTGATGGTATTTTAACCAGGGGCAAGGCCTGGATTGACTATAGTTTTGTTACTGGCGAATCGCGCCCGGTGCTGAAGGAAACTGGAGAGATTGTATATGCAGGCGGTAAACAAACCGGTGGCAATATTGAGGTGCTTACGCTGAAAGACGTTTCGCAAAGCTATTTAACCGGCCTGTGGGCAAAAGAAGAAGCAAGAAACGATACCCAAAAGGAAGCATCGTTTGTGCACCTGCTTAGCCGCTGGTTTACCTATATAATATTGGTAATAACCCTGCTTACCGGTTTATACTGGTGGCAGCACGATACAACAAGGTTGTGGAATGCAGTAACATCCATCATGATTATTGCCTGCCCCTGCGCCCTGCTTTTATCAAACTCATTTACCAACGGCAAAATTCTGGGTATTTTAAGCAGAAACAAGTTTTACCTGCGCAATGCCCAGGTTATTGAAAACATAGCTTCTGCCGATTATGTGGTATTTGATAAAACCGGCACACTTACTTCAGCTTACGGGGAGCATATTGTTTATAAAGGCACTGCATTATCTGCTTTTGAAAAAGGCGCAATATCTGCGGTGGCATCACAATCTTTTCATCCACTAAGCAGGGCATTGGCAAAAAAACTTGGTACAGGAGCGGGCCTGGCGGTAGAGGATTTTACTGAAGTTGCAGGTAAAGGCATTACAGGTATTGTTAATGGCATACACTTTACCATAGGGTCGGAGTTATTTGTAACTGGCCATACCTATACAAACCAGGAGCAGGAAACAGCCGTTTTTATTGCCGAAGATGGCAAACTGCTTGGCAGGTTCGCTTTTTCAAACCAATACCGCAAGGATATTAACAAGCCGCTTGCACAGTTAAAGAAGAACTATAAACTCTGCGTGCTTACAGGCGATACCGATACCGAAAAGGCAAACCTGCGTAAACTGCTTGGCGAAACCGCTACCCTGCGTTTTTACCAAAAACCAGAAGATAAACTGGCCTTTATAAAAAACCTGCAGCAAAACGGCCATAAAGTAATGATGATAGGCGATGGGCTTAACGATGCTTTTGCCCTTAAGCAAAGCAATGCAGGTATAGCCGTGGCCGACAGCAGCAACAACTTTACCCCATCCTCCGATGCTATTATTGAAGCAAGCAAATTGCCCGTGTTGCATAAATTAATAAGGCTGTGCAAGGCCAATAAAAAAATTGTAATGGCCAGTTTTGTGCTGTCAATACTGTACAATGTTATCGGGCTGTATTTTGCTGTGCAGGGTAACCTGCAGCCGCTTATTGCCGCTATACTCATGCCCAGCAGCTCATTAAGCATATTGCTTTTAACCTTTGGCAGCAGCACTGTAATGGCTAAGCTGTTAAAGTTGTAATACAATGCTGTAAAAGCCTGGCGGGCAGGTTTGCGTACGAAAATTTTATGCACATGATTTTAATCATGTTTCCAAATGAGTGTGGTCAAACACATTGCAGCCGCCCGAAAATAATTTTACATAAAATAATTAACAATGGGTGTAATAGTATTGTTGCTTATTGCAAGCATACTTGTTGCTGCAACATTTCTTACTGCTTTTTTGTGGAGCGTTAAGCACCACCAGTTTGACGATGATTATTCCCCGCCCCGGCGTATACTTTTTGACGACACACCTACAGATAAAAATCCCACAAACATTTAAATTTTTAAACAGTACTTCCTATGCAGGTAGAAAAGTTTTACTACGACAACAAAACAGTTAAATGGTTTGCCTATGCCGTTTTATTATGGGGCATAGTGGGCATGCTGGCTGGCTTATGGATAGCCATTGCCTTGTATTATCCCGCCATTAACCTGGGCTTTGGGCCTACAACTTTTGGCAGAATGAGGCCGGTACATACCAATGCCATAATATTTGCCTTTGTTGGTAATGGTATTTTTATGGGCGTTTACTACTCGTTACAGCGCCTTTGTAAAGCCAGGATGTTCAGCGATTTGCTGAGCAAAATTCATTTTTGGGGATGGCAGCTTATAATTGTTGCTGCTGCCCTTACACTATGGACAGGCCACACAACAGGCAAGGAATACGCCGAGCTGGAATGGCCCATAGATATTGCTATTGCAGTAGTATGGATTGTTTTTGGTATTAATATGTTTGGTACCATACTAAAGCGGCGCGAAAGCCACCTGTATGTTGCCATTTGGTTTTATATAGCTACCTGGGTAACCGTAGCCATGCTGCATATTGTAAACTCGCTTGAGCTGCCAATCTCCTTTTTAAAGAGCTACAGCATGTATGCCGGTGTGCAGGATGCGCTGGTACAATGGTGGTATGGCCATAATGCCGTTGCCTTCTTTTTAACCACGCCTTACTTAGGCCTTATGTATTACTTTTTGCCTAAGGTTGCCAACAGGCCTATTTACTCCTACCGGTTATCAATTGTACACTTTTGGGCGCTAATATTCATTTATATATGGGCTGGCCCGCACCACTTGTTGTATACAGCGTTGCCAGACTGGGCACAGTCTCTCGGGGTGGTGTTCTCTGTAATGCTTATTGCACCAAGCTGGGGTGGTATGCTTAACGGTTTGTTTACCCTGCGCGGTGCCTGGGATAAGGTTAGGGAAGAGCCCGTACTTAAATTTCTTGTAGTGGCTATTACCTGCTACGGTATGGCAACTTTCGAAGGGCCAATGCTCAGCTTAAAAAGCGTAAATGCCATATCGCATTTTACTGACTGGACCATTGCACACGTACACGTAGGCGCCCTTGGCTGGAACGGCTTTTTAACCTTTGGTGTATTGTACTGGCTGGTGCCAAAAATGTGGAACACAAAACTGTACTCTAAAAAGCTTGCAGGTACACACTTTTGGGTTGGTACTATAGGCATAATATTATATGTAATACCTATGTACTGGGCTGGTTTTACACAAAGCATGATGTGGAAAACATTTACTGAAGAAGGTCAGTTGAAATTCCAGTTTCTTGAAACCGTTACCCACATTGTACCTATGTACTTTGCACGTAGCATTGGTGGTGCCTTGTACCTGGTTGGTGCCGTTATTATGGTGTATAACCTTATTAAAACCGCACAACAAGGCAGTTTTGTTGCCGATGAAGCAGCAGAAGCGCCAGCACTTGAAAAGAATATTGTTCCGCATGGCAAACAGCACTGGCACAGGTGGATTGAAAAACGCCCTATGCAAATGCTGGTATTAAGCCTTGTTGCAGTAGCAATAGGTGGTGTTATTGAAATGGTGCCAACCTTTTTGGTAAAATCAAACATACCTACCATAAGCAGTGTAAAACCATATACACCGCTTGAGTTGCACGGCCGTGATATTTATATAAGAGAAGGCTGTTACCTGTGCCACAGCCAGATGGTACGCCCCTTCCGCGATGAAGTGGCAAGGTATGGCGAATACTCAAAAGCAGGTGAGTTTGTATACGACCATCCTTTTCAATGGGGTTCAAAAAGAACAGGGCCCGACCTGGCACGCGTTGGCGGCAAATACCCCGATAGCTGGCATTACAACCACATGATGGACCCTCAGTCAATGTCTCCCGGCTCAATCATGCCATCATATTCATGGTTGTACAGCGAAGAAATTGATACGCTGCGTACCCCTAAAATGATATGGGCCATGCGCAAGCTGGGTGTGCCATATTCCGATGGGTACGAAAGCACTGCCAATAACGATTTAAGGCAGCAGCAGCAAGCCATTGTAACAAGCCTGCAGGGCGATAAAATTAAAGCTGGCAGCAATACTGAAATAGTAGCACTGATTGCTTACCTGCAACGCATAGGTAAGGATATAAAGGCTGCGCCTAAGGAGCAAACATCAGCGTCAGCACAAGGTGTAATAGGCAATTAATAACCGTATAAAATTTCCGCCATGTCATTCATTCATTATTTAGAAAAGATTACAGGTGTAAGCATTTATGCACTTATCTCTTTTGCCTTATTTGGAAGTGTTTTTTTAATCATGTTATTCTGGGCTATAAAGGCCGATAAAAAAATGATTGAAGAAATACGCAACATACCCCTTGAAAACAATAATTCTTAACACAAAAAAACAGTAGTATGTTTTTATCATCATACTTTCTTAAAAAGGCGGGAAAAATTGGGATGCCGCTTTCGCTGATATTTGCAACAGCCCTGCCGGCAATGGCCGAAGGCCCCAAACTGCCTTCATCTCTCAGCAACCCGTTTGTTACATTAATGGTAATCATCATTATATTTCTTGCACTTATCATCTTTATGATGGGCCGCCTTGTTGTAGGCTCTGGCGGCCTTTACTTAGAAAGGTTTAAAAAAGAGAAAGCGGAGGAAGAAAAGAAAAGCAGCATTACCGCTGCAGCAGTAACAACAATTGTGCTTTTGTTAATGAGTGTACAGGTATTTGCACAAACCGGAAGCACCGCAGCTGCAACTCCCGCTGAAAGCGGCGATAATTATGGCGGCATTTCGTCTACCGCGTATTACCTGTTAAGCAGTGTTGTATTTATTGAACTGTTGCTTATAGGGGTACTTTTATACATGCTGCGTGTTTTTGCTGGCATACAAAAGAAGAAAAAAGCAATAGTTGCTGGTACTGCCGCAAGTGCGGAAGCAAGCAAAGCAGAGGCATTGAGCTGGTGGGATAGGTTTAACGCGCTAAAACCATTGAAAGAAGAAGTTAACCTTGACCTTGGCCACGATTACGATGGTATACGTGAGCTGGATAACCGTTTACCACCATGGTGGCTGTATGGCTTTTATTTAACCATAGTTGTGGGCTGTATATACCTTTATACACACCACGTATCGCACACTGCACCATTAAGTATTGAGGAATACCAGGCATCGGTTAAACAGGCAGAAACAGATAAGGCTGCCTATCTTAAAAAATCGGCTAATAATGTTGATGAGTCAACAGTAAAGCTGCTTACATCAGAGGCTGACCTTGCAGCCGGTAAACAGGTGTTTCAGGCATCATGTTTTCCTTGTCATGGCAAGTTAGGCGAAGGCGGTGTAGGCCCCAACCTTACTGATGATTACTGGTTGCACGGTGGCAGTATTCAGGATTTATTTAAAACAATAAAATACGGTTGGGTTGATAAAGGCATGAAGAGTTGGAAAGACGATTTTTCCCCTTCTCAAATTGCACAAATTGCCAGCTACGTAAAATCGCTTCATGGTACAAACCCTCCCAATGGCAAAGCACCACAGGGTACATTGTATAGTGATTCAACAAGCACTGCTGCTGCCCCTGCTGCCGCAGTTGCTAAAGATTCGGTAAAAGCTAAATAGGGATTTTTATAAAAAAGAAGATGGCAAAGAATACAAACCTTGTAACGGATGATGATGTGAGTTTTAGGGACAGGCTGGCAACAGTTGATGCTGCGGGTAAACGTAAGTGGGTATTTGCGCATAAACCAGTTGGTAAGTTTTATAATATTCGCTCATTGGTAAGCCTGCTGTTCTTTGCCATCTTTTTTACACTGCCTTTTATTTATGTGCATGGCCGGCCGTTGTTTTTGTTTAATATACCAAGCGCCCGGTTTATAATTTTTGGTAAGGTGTTTTGGCCGCAGGACTTTATAATATTCGGCCTGACCATGGTAACCTTCGTGGTTTTTATTGTGCTGTTTACGGCTGCGTTTGGCAGGTTGTTTTGCGGTTGGGTATGCCCGCAAACCATATTTATGGAAATGCTTTTTCGTAAAGTAGAGTTTTGGATTGATGGGGATGGGCCTGCCCAAAAACTGCTTAAAAACTCACCGTGGACAACCCAAAAAATAGTTAAACGCGTAACCAAGCACGTATTGTTCTTTGCTATATCATTTGTTATTGCAAACTTTTTCCTCTCTTATATTATTGGGGTAAAAGATTTGTGGAAAATAATTACCGGCCCCCTGCACGAGCATGTTGCAGGCCTTATTTCCATCACTGTTTTTTCTGGTGTGTTCTACGGGGTGTATGCTTTTTTTCGCGAGCAGGTTTGTACCGTTGTTTGCCCTTATGGCCGCCTGCAAAGTGTGCTGTTGGATAATAATTCCATGATTGTGGCCTACGACTACAAACGTGGCGAGCCCAGGGGTAAATTTAGTAAAACCAACCACGACCTTGGCGATTGTATTGATTGCTTCCAGTGTGTAAAAGTTTGCCCAACAGCCATAGATATACGCAATGGTACGCAAATGGAATGTGTGGGTTGCACTGCTTGTATTGATGCTTGCAATCACATGATGGAAAAAGTGGGCCGCGAAAAAGGCCTGATACGATACGCATCAGAAAAGGGGATAAAGAATAATGAAAAGCTGCATTATTCAACCCGTATGAAGCTTTACACAGGGCTGCTTGGTGTGCTTGTATTAATACTATCTGCACTGCTGTTAACCCGCAAAGATATTGATGCCACTATTATGCGTACGCCCGGGCAGCTTTACCAGGAGAGGGGTAAAGACAGCCTGTCAAACCTTTACAACATTAAAATTGCCAATAAAACTATTTATGATATTCCACTGAGTGTTAAGGTAGAAGAAGAAGGCGGGGCAGTAGAAATTATAGGAGATAAAACCATTGCGGTTAAAAAAGAGGATGAAAGCTCAGGAACCTTTTTTGTAGTGTTGCCTAAAGAAGCTGTAAATGGGCATAAAACAAAAATAAGACTTGGGTTATATGAAGGTAGCCGTAAAATTGACGAAATACAAACCAATTTTCTTGGGCCGTTTTAAGGTATAACCTGTTAAAAATAAATTTATGAAAATAAGCTGGGGAACCAAATTAACTATAGTGTTCATCATATTTGCTGGTTCCATATCATATATGGTGTACAGGTGTTCCAACATACCGGTTGACCTTGTTACAAGCGAGTATTATAAAGAAGAGCTTGTTTACCAGGATGTTATTGATGGCACTAAAAATGCCAACGCGCTAAGCACGGCGGTAAGTTTGCAACGAAGCGGGGATGATGTTGTTATAAAGCTGCCGGAAGAAATGAAAAATACCCCGGTAAAAGGCACTGTGTTTTTTTATTGCCCATCACAATCCGGCCATGACAGAAAGATTGAGCTGCAAACCGGCAACGATGCTATACAGGTAATACAGGCTAATAAATTTGCACCGGGCAATTACCAGGTAAAAATTAACTGGCAGGCGGGTAATAAGCATTATTACAGCGAACAGGCATTTAAAATATAGTTTATGTGGCAGGTATTGTTGCCCGCATTAACGTTGGGCATGGTAAGCAGTTTTCACTGCGTTGGCATGTGCGGCCCCATTGCACTTGCCCTGCCTGTACATAATCTTTCTGCCTGGTATAAAAAAGTAGCCATTGCTTTGTACCATACCGGCAGATTAACTACTTATTCTATTTTAGGGTTGTTGTTTGGGTTAGTGGGCAGGCAGCTTTATATTGCAGGCTTGCAACGTTGGATATCTATTACCGCAGGCTTGCTGATAGTGATTGTTATAGTACAGCAGCAGCTATCAAAAAAAATAAGCGGACCGGCTTTCTCTCAAAAACTCTTTGCTGGCATACAGGGGCAAATTCAGCAGGTTTGGCGTTCTGCCAGCATAAGCAAATTTTTTATAATTGGTTTACTCAATGGCCTGCTGCCTTGTGGTATGGTATATTTTGCGCTGGCTGCAACGCTGGGTTTAAGCAGCCCTTTGCAAAGTGTATTATTTATGGCTGTTTTTGGCGCAGGCACCCTGCCGCTTATGTTTATACTGCATTTGTTTGGGCTAAAATATTTAAGCATCCGTACGCGTAATAAGTTACGTAAAGCAGTACCAGTTCTTATCGGTTCAATGGGTGTACTGCTTATATTGCGCGGCCTTAACCTGGGCATACCTTACATTAGCCCATACATAGGCAACAATCCCTCGCAGGCAATCATCTGCCACTAATAAATACAGTTTAATTTTTGGGTGTGAAATAGGTTGTACAAACATTGTACCTGCTAACCAATTTTTGCAAGGCCACACCCGTACAGCTTTATTATAGCAAAATATTACAACGCGCAACAATATTGTGCTGCATGCCTGTACCAGGTAAACATCGCTTTTACACAGTTTCTTCCGGCGGTGCAGGCAGGGTTAGTGTAACGGTGGTGCCTTCGCCCAGTGTGCTTTGCAGGTGTAAGGTTCCGTTAATAAGGTCAGCATATCTTTTTACAATATGCAGGCCCAGGCCGGTACCCTGTATGTTAACGGCATTTTTACCACGGAAAAAGCTGCTGAACAAATGCTCCTGGTCTTCGGCAGAAATGCCTATACCCTTGTCCTTTACCGATACCGTAAGCAGGTCTTTGGTGTTAACAACATCAAGCTCAATAATGCCGTCTTCTTTTGAAAACTTAATGGCATTGCTTAAAAGGTTTATAAGAATGTTTTTTAACAGCCGTTTATCAGTAACGGCAACCTCGCTGCCGGTGGTGTTTAATTGTATTAGCTGGCCCTGTTTTATAATGGGCTTCATTTCATCCGTTACTTCTTCTAAAAAGTCTTTCAGGTTAAAGCTGGATACCAGCGCAAATACCTTGCCTTCTTCCAATTTGCCCAGCGATAAAAAGTCTTCCAGCAGGTCGTTTAAATGTTTTACTGATTCCTTAATACGTTTTGTATGTTTATCCCTGTTTGGCTGTTCTTCTTCTTTTGTATACCTTGAAATAAGGGCCGCCGAGGATAATACAGTGCTTAACGGGGTTCTAAACTCATGCGAGGCCATGCTTACAAACCGCGATTTTATTTCATTCAGTTCCTTTTCTTTATTAAGGGCACTGTGCAACTCCTCCTGGCTAAGTTCAAGCTGTTGCAGGGCCTCTTTAAGTATCATTGTTCTTTCTTCCACTTTTGTTTCCAGTTCTGTATTCAACCTCAATACATCGGCAGTAATTTTTTCAAGTTGTTTTTTCTGCTCCAGTTGTTCCAGTTCCGATTGTCTGCGCAGGGTTATATCCACAACAAAGGCAATTACAAAAAGCTCATTTTTTTGTTTATAAAAACTAAGGCTTACTTCCACAGGAAACTCAATGCCGTTTTTGGTTTTGGCAAACAATTCCCTGCCATGCCCCATGGTACGGTTTGACGGGTGTTTGTAAAAGTTGTGTTTATAAGTGTGGTGTGCATGGTGAAAGCGGGTAGGTATTAACAATTCAACCTGCTGGCCAATAACCTCGCCAGCCTCATAATGGAAAAGCCTGAGGGCGGCCGGGTTAATCAATATTATTTCGCCTTTGCCATTCGCCAATATTATACCTTCTGTTGCATATTCAAATAGCGCATCGGTTTGCGACTGGTCAAGCTCAATGGCCTGGTATAGTTTTTTTATATGCAGCACTGCAAAAGTGGCTGCCAGTATAATAACGCCCGAAAATAGATGTTGTAAAAATATTTGAAGTGTGGTGTAATTATCGTGTGGGTAAAAAACAGGCAGAAAAACCAACATAAAACAAAGTACAGATAACAGTTTTGTGTACTTGTCATCTTTAAGCAATACAGTAAGCAGTACTGCAATAATAAAGCCTCCGTCAAAAATGGCAGTATCAGGATTTAAATATTGCAGTGCGGTTGCGCCTGCAATTACCACGAGGCTAAAAAGTAATATTAAAAAAGGCTTTTCTTTAAACATGGCCTTGCAAATGTAAGGGTATGCTTGTTATTGCAGGGGTGCGTATAAAATAATTACTTGCCCTAAAAAACAACAGCATGGCTTTAACCGGTTTATAAATTTTGTTTATTTTGAAAACTAAAAAACTTTTTGGTATAACCGTGCAATAAGGTAATAATCCTGGCAGGATTTTTCCATTCAAAAAGATGTATAAGCCAGCAGGTAAGGCGCACAAAGCCTTTTACTTGCGCCAGCTCTGTGGCAAGGCGGTTAATGGAGGCATCCCTGCTGGCAATGCATTGCGCGTATGCTTCCGGGTTAGTTTTCAGGCTAAGGTCTTCCGCAAAACTCCAGGCGCCATCCCTTGCATTGGTAATGCTGAACTGTACCAGCACCGATACATCGTTGGTGGCATGCAGCCCCAGCAGAGACAGCAGGGGAGACACGCGGCTTATATCGTTAAGCACCTCGTAAGTAAGGGATGAAATAATGGTGTTGATAGAAGCAAAGTCGTTTTTAATATTTTGGATGGGCTTATTTTCAACTACTTGCGCAGCGGCAATACCAAGGTCGAGGTTAATATGCGCATTAATGCCCAGCAAAAGGTGTTGTAAAAGCAGCAGCGAACGTTTGTTTGTTGCATCAAAAGCTGTTTTCCATACGGCTGTTAATGGCTCTTTTTTCTGCCAGTTTTCCAAAGCAGTTAGGTACCTGTTGGCAAACGTAACATCCAGCCACTCCATTCTTGCCCCGTCTTCAAACTCCCCATTGGCAATGCCCTGTTTTACCCTGGCAGTAACTTTATAATACAAAGCGGCAAAATAACCCACCCGGCTGTTTTGCTGCGCAGAGGTGGTGATGATGTTTTCCAGCGCGGCCAATACTTCATCAATGGTGTTTGCGGGCATAAAAGGAGAAGATTTGAGCAGAAAGATAAAGAAAATGTTGATAAAGCGTATTTAGTTAAACAAGGTTTTGACTGATGGTATTAGCAGGTTTTTTATATCTTTAAAATGTAAACCTTTAAAACAAATACATTGAAAAAACTTTTAGCCCTTCTGCCGCTCTGCGTTTGTTTATATGTAAACGCGCAAACCTCATTCAACTATAACAGCGATTTTAAAACAATTCTTGCAAAAACGAGGGATACTGCCAGTGAATTTTCGTACACCCGTTTGCTTAAGCGGTTTAATAAAAATGATACCACGCTGTCTAATTTTGAGGTATTAGCCCTGATGATTGGTTTTACGGATAAAGAAGATTATAAACCGTATGCCGACCTGGCAACGGAGCGAGAAATATATAGCCTGAATGGCGATGGTAAGTTTGAGCAAGCCCTTGCAAAGGCGGACTCGTTTTTGAGTACCCATCCGCTGAGTGTAAAAACGCTGTTCGAAAAATCGTATGCATTTCATGAGCTTAATAAACAAGACAGTGCAGCGGATTATATGCTAAGGGGCAGACGGATTTTTAGAGCAATGCGCTTTAGCGGGGACGGTAAAACAACAGATACGCCAATATTTGCGCTGGGGCCTGCGGATGGACAGGATTTTATTTATAAGGTGGTTGGTGCAGACATTGGTACTATGGGTTCTTCCAGGGATAAATCGGGTAATTTTTTGGATATGCTTGAAGCTAACTACAAAGACGGTAAAACTGTTATGTTTTATTTTATTATACAGCACGCAACGGAAAAAATGTTTAAAGAGTAACTACGTTTCGATATTACTGTTTTGGGAAATGATTTGGTAGTTGCGAAAAATAATGAAAAAGGCCCTGGATGTTTTGTTAACACCCAGGGCCTTTGTATTAATGTGCAGTTAACTGCTTATTCTTTTACGCCAGTGGTATTCAATGGTTTTTCAAAATTCCACTCGCTTCTGTCAAGGTTGCGTTTGGCAGGGTAAACCTCGTTGCAGGTGTTGCCATCGTATAAACGGCCATTCTTCATAACATACACCACGCTGTTGGTATTGCGTATATTTTCAAGCGGGTTTTTGTCCAGTATCACCAGGTCGGCAAGTTTGCCAGCTTTAAGGCTGCCCAGGTCATTATCAAGCCCAAGGCCGGTAGCGCCCAGTATGGTGGCAGTTTTCAACACATCCATCGGTTTCATGCCACCGCTTTGCATAGCCCACATTTCCCAGTGGTAGCCAATGCCGTTAAACTCACCGTGGCTGCCTATGCCTGCCAGGCCACCCGCTTCAACAAGTGCCTTCATTGATTTTGCATGCTTGGGGAAAACCTGCTCCTCCGGCATAAACCAGCCTGCTTTATCGCGCCTTGTTTTGCCTGCAAGTTCCTCATAAGGCATAAAGTATTGCACTTTGGCATCATGGTAAGGGTTTTC